>JBFWJM010000253.1:0-5065 GCA_050253205.1 Desulfovibrionaceae bacterium | reverse complement strand
GGGGATGACCACGGTACGGCTCTTGAGTTCGTGGTCCACGCAGGGCAGCGCGGGCCGGTAGCGCATCACCAGCCAGAACCGCCAGACGAGCACCGCCGCGTTGACGGCCATGAGCACCAGCAAAAAGGCCCTCCAATACGAAGCGGAGGCCGTGGTGCCGATGTGCAGAAAACTTTTGAGCACTACGGAATAGTTGATGAAAAACAGGGCGGCCAGGATAAGGAGGATGGCAAGCAGGGAGGCGGCTTTGAGCCATGCGCCCGGGCCGGACGCCGCGCCTGGAACAAGACGGTCACTCCCCGAATCATCCGGGCTGGTGCCGCCCAGGGGGGATAGCTTCCTCGAATACATGGCCGTGGTCCCTCTTCTTCGTGTAACCAGTTGAAAATAATAGCATTACAGGATGCTCGAATTTTTGAGGCACCTGCATGGATTAGCTAAATCCGCCGAACCGTAACAATTGTCAACAGGTATTTTGCGTTTGGCTCCGCTCCGGTTGGTTGCGCCCGGGAAGAGGGCTGTGTTTTCACCCATTTTTCCTCCGGCCCCACAGCCCTCGTCCCCCTGGCCCTCGGCCCCGGCACTCGCCCCCTCGTCTCGACCCTCGCCCCCGGAGCCCGGAGTCCGCCCGGCCCTCTCTGGCGGAACGGACACGCCCACCAGGTATTTCCACGGGATTTGCTGTGTAAAAATGATACAGTCTGTATAATAATGACACAATATGCTGGAAATTAACAAATTTTTTTAAATTTCACGCGGCGATTATCCTCCTCTTGAACGATTTTTGGCCAGCCCATGGCCCCGGCCCGTCACCTTCGGCGGACGCACACGAAAAAGGCAAGAGTGTCAATGTGTTCAGTCTGATTTTGACGGCGGCGCGCACGGCGTCCCTGCCGTGAGGGGCTTCCGGCAGGCTCCGTGGCATTGGAATGGTTTCTCCGCTTTCCGACAACCAGTGTCTCTTTGATGGCTAATGCGAACCAAAAGCAACCAAAACGAACCCTGTTGACCGTTTTGGGAAAATATGCCCTATCCTGGCCTTGAGAATCCCCACGGCGGGCAGGGTCGCCCGAGCCGTACCCAGAATAACCAGAGGAGGCTTCAAATGAAGGATAGGATTGTACGCGTCAACATGACGGACCTGAGCGTGAAGATCGAGGCGGTTCCCGGTGAATGGATGGGCCTTGGAGGTCGCGGACTGACGTCCACCATCGTCTCCGCCGAGGTCAAACCCACCTGCCACGCGCTGGGCGCGAACAACAAGCTGGTTTTTGCCCCCGGCCTGCTCTCCGGCACGGCCGCCGCCAACTCCGGGCGCCTCTCCTGCGGGGCCAAGAGCCCGCTGACGGGCACCATCAAGGAGGCCAACTCCGGCGGCACCTCGGCCCAGATGCTCGCCAAGCTCGGGGTCAAGGCCCTGATCATCGAGGGCAAGCCCGCCGACGAGAACAAGTGGTACGGCCTGAGCGTCGACGCCGACGGCGTGACCATCCAGGAGGAGACCGAGACCATCGGCATGGGCAACTTCGCGGTGGTGCAGGCGCTGAACGGGCGCTTCGGCCCCAAGGTCGGCGTCATCACCATCGGCCCGGCCGGGGAGATGCGCATGACCGCAGCGAACATCTCCGTCAAGGACCCGGACAGCCACATCCGCTCCCACGGGCGAGGCGGCCTGGGTGCTGTCATGGGCTCCAAGAACATCAAGTTCATCGCCATCGCCCCCACGGACCAGAAGGTCGAGATCGCCGATCCCGACGCCTTCAAGGCCGCGAACCGCGTGTTCATCAAGGCCCTCGCCGACAACCCCATCAGCAAGGCCCTGGGGCAGTACGGCACCAACGTGCTCGTGAACATCATCAACGAGGCCGGCGGCATGCCCACCCGGAACTTCACCTCCGGGCAGTATGACGGGCACGAGGCCATCTCCGGCGAAACCATGTACGACACCATCGTGGCGCGCGGCGGCAAGCCCTCGCACAACTGCCACCCCGGCTGCGTCATCAAGTGCTCGCAGGTCTACGCCGACGCCAAGGGGCAGTACCGGACCTCGGGCTTCGAGTACGAGACCATCTGGGCCCTCGGCGCGGACTGCTCCATCGACAACCTCGACCACATCGCCGAGGCCGACAACCTGATGGACGACATCGGCCTGGATTCCATCGAGGTTCCCGTGGCCTTCGGCGTGGCCATGCAGGCGGGCGTGCTGCCCTTCGGCGACGGTGCCGGGGTCTGCCGCATCCTGCGTGAGGAGGTGGCCAAGGGCACCCCCCTGGGCCGCATCATCGGCAACGGCGCGGGCTCCGTGGGCCGGGCCTTCGGCATCACCCGCGTGCCGGTGGTCAAGAACCAGGCCATCCCCGCCTACGACCCCCGCGCCATCAAGGGCATCGGCATCACCTACGCCACCTCCACCCAGGGCGCGGACCATACCATGGGCTACACCATCGCCACCAACATCCTGGGCGTGGGCGGCAGTGTCGACCCCTTGAGCAAGGAAGGCCAGGTGGAGCTCTCGCGCAACCTGCAGATCGCCACCGCCGCCATCGACTCCACGGGCATGTGCCTGTTCATCGCGTTCGCGGCGCTGGACGACGCCACCTGCCTGCCGTCGCTCATCGACATGATCAACGCCCGCTTCGGCATCGGCCTGGTGGCCGAAGATGTGACCAATCTTGGAATGAACATCCTCAAGCTCGAACACGCCTTCAACCAGGCCGCCGGTTTCACCAACAAGGACGACCGTCTGCCCGAGTTCTTCTATGAGGAGGCCATCGCCCCGCACAACGTTGTCTGGGACATCAGCGACGAGGCCCTTGATTCCTTCTGGGACTTTTAGAGCTTTGCTGGACAGCCCGCCCCCGTTGAGCTAACGCTGATAGAGCCCACCTCCGCTTGGCGGGGAAGCCAACGGGCTGAATCCACGCAATACCACCGCGCCCCCCGGTCCTCCGGGGGGCGCCACTTGAGACAGCAGGCCGCCATGCAATGCAACGTCAAACTTTTCGCATACTTCCGTGATGGCCGTTTCAAACAGCGGGTCATGGACCTGCCCGAGGGAACCACGGTGGCAATGATCATTGACTCCCTCGGCCTGCCAGGGGATGAAGTCGGGGTCACCATGATCAACTCCCGGCACTGCCAGTGGCAGCAGGCCCTGGCAGAAGGGGACCAACTGGCCATCTTTCCGGCCATAGGCGGCGGATGATCCGGCGCAAGCCGCGAGGCGCGCCCGGTGCCGCCGGAGGATGGAGCAACCCATAACAAACGGCTTCGGCCGACGAAAGGCTCATGGAAGGATTCTTCAATCTGGCCAGCCCGGCACACGTTCTTGATCTGCTCCAGGATTTTCCCCCTCTCGGGGAGGAAAGCGTTCCTCTCATCAATGCCCTGGGGCGCGCCCTTGCCGAGGAACTGAAAGCCACGGAGCCGGTGCCGCCGTTTCCGCGTTCCACGGTGGACGGCTTTGCCGTCCGCGCGGCGGATACCTTCGGCTGCTCCGAATCGCAGCCCGCCCTGCTCAGCGTGGTCGGGGAGGTGGCCATGGGCTCCTCCAGTCGGGACATGCACCTGCGCCCGGGGCAGGCCGTGCGCATCTGGACGGGCGGCGAACTTCCGCCCAAGGCGGACGCCGCGGTCATGGTCGAGCACACGGAGCTGCTGGACCCGGGGACGGTCACCGTGCTGCGCCCCGCAGCACCGGGAACGAACATGATCCGCGCCGGGGAGGACGTGGCCCCCGGGGCGGTCGTCCTGGAAAAGGGCCACCGTCTGCGCCCGCAGGACCTGGGCCTGTGCGCAGGGCTGGGCCTGGCCTCGGTCGCCGTTCCGCGCCGCCCCCGCGTGGCCATCCTCTCTACCGGGGATGAACTGATCCCCGCGAACCAGCCCATGCGCCCGGGCAAGATCCGCGACATGAACTCCACCACCCTGGGCACGCTGGTGGAGGAGGCGGGCGGCGTGGCCGTGCCCTTCGGCATCTGCGGCGACGACCACGACGCCCTCCTGGACGCCTGCTCCAGGGCGCTGGAGGATGCGGACATGCTGCTCGTTTCCGGCGGCAGCTCCGTTGGACGTTCGGATTTCACGGTCCGCGTCTTTTCCGCCATTCCCGGCTGCGAGGTGCTGCTGCACGGCATCGCCATCCGCCCGGGCAAGCCCACCATCCTGGCCCGCCAGGGCCACAAGGCGCTCTGGGGGCTGCCGGGCCACGCGGCCTCGGCCATGGTGGTCTTCTATCGATTCGTCCGCCCGCTGCTGCGGCGGTTCCTCGGCCTCGGCGTCTCCCACGGGCTCGCGAGCGTCCGGGCGCTCACCGCGCAGCCCGTCCCGTCGGTCATCGGCCGGGAAGACTACGTGCGGGTCCGGCTCTCGACCCCGGAGGGCGGCGCGCCGCAGCTGGCCACGCCGATCTACGGCAAGTCCGGCATGCTCCGCTCCCTGGTGCGGGCGGACGGCCTGCTCGCCATCGGGCGGGACGTGGAGGGCCTGGACCAGGGCGTGGAGAGCGAGGTGCTCCTGTTTCCCTGAACAACCGTCAACGCTGGTCCGGCCGCGCCGCCACAGACTCCGGACCACAACCGAGCAGGCAGATGAAACGCAAGATCTATCTCGACATGAAGCCCCTGGAAGAGGCCCAGCAGGTGTTCTGGTCCCGCTTTTCCGGCGCTGGAACCGCAGGGCGTGCCGTGCCCGCCGGGCAGGCCAGCGGCAGGGTGACGGCCCGGCCAGTGCGGGCCCGGTTCTCCTCCCCTTCGTTCAGCGCGGCGGCCATGGACGGCCTGGCCGTGCGCGCCGAGGACACCTTCGGCGCGTCGGACGACACCCCGCTGACCCTGCGCCTGGACACGGGCGAGGCCGTGATGGTCAACACGGGCCACCCCCTGCCCGACGGAAAGAACGCGGTGCTCATGATCGAGAACGTGCTCATGAGCGCGGACGGGGCGGAGGCCGTCATCCGCGCCCCTACCTACCCCTGGCAGCACGTGCGCAAGGTCGGCGAGGACATCGTGGCCACGGAGCTGCTCTTCCCCTCCGGCCACCTCCTGCGGCCCATCGACGTGGGCGC
>JBFWJM010000252.1:0-5094 GCA_050253205.1 Desulfovibrionaceae bacterium | reverse complement strand
GCCGGGCCCAGGGCTCCAAGGCCCCCATCGCCAACCTGGCGGACACCGTGAGCTACTACTTCGTCCCGGCGGTCATGGCCCTGGCCGTGCTGGCCGGAGCGGCCTGGTACCTCGCCGGGCAGCCCTTCCCCTTTGCCCTGCGCACCTTCGTGGCGGTCATGGTCATCGCCTGCCCCTGCGCCATGGGCCTGGCCACGCCCGTGTCCATCATGGTGGGCACCGGGCGCGGGGCCCAGCTCGGCGTGCTGGTCAAGGGCGGGGCCGCGCTCCAGACCCTCTCCCGGGTGGACTGCGTGGTCTTCGACAAGACCGGAACCCTGACCCACGGCTCCCCCGAGCTCACGGACCTGCTGCCCGCACCCGGAAGCGCCGCACCCGGAAGCGCCGCCCTAACAGAAGCCGAAGCGCAGAACGCCCTCGCCCTGGCGGCCGCGCTGGAATCCTCCAGCGAGCACCCCCTGGCCGCGGCCGTGGTGCGCGGGGCCCGGGCCCGGGGCCTCACCCTGCCGGAGCCCGAGGAGTTCGCCGCCGTGTTCGGGCGGGGCGTGGCCGGGCGCGTGCAAGGCCACGAGGTCCTGGTGGGCAACGAGGAGCTGCTGCGCGAGCGCGGCACCCAGGGCCTGGGGGCCGAAGCCCTGGAACTGGCCGAAGGCCTCGCATCGCAGGGGCGCACCGCGCTCTTCACGGCCGTGGACGGCCGCCTGGCCTGCCTGCTCGGCGTGGCCGACACCCTGCGCGAGGAAACCCCCGCCGTGGTGGCGGAGCTCAAGCGCAAGGGCGTCCGCCTGGCCATGCTCACCGGAGACCACGAGACCACGGCCCGGGCCATCTTCTCCCAGGCGGGCCTCAAGGAGGGCGAGGACGACCTGCGCGCCCGGGTACTCCCCGAGCACAAGGCCGACGAGGTGGCCCGGCTCCAGGCCGAGGGCTACACCGTGGCCATGGTGGGCGACGGCATCAACGACGCGCCCGCCCTGGCCCGGGCGGACGTGGGCGTGGCCATGGGCTCGGGCATCGACGTGGCCGTGGAATCCGGCGACGTGGTGCTCATGGGCCACGGGCTGGCCAAGCTGCCCACGGCCCTGGCCCTGGGGCGCGCCGTGCTGGGCAACATCCGTCAGAATCTCTTCTGGGCCTTCGCCTTCAACACCCTGGGCATCCCGGTGGCCGCCGGGGTGCTCGTGGCGTTCGGCGGCCCGGGCCTGAACCCCATGATCGCGGGCACGGCCATGGCGCTCAGCTCCGTGACCGTGGTGACCAACGCGCTGCGGCTGCGCAGCTTCAACCACAAGGAGACGACAAGATGAAGGAACTCAAGGTGAAGGGCATGAGCTGCGAACACTGCCGAAGCTCCGTGACCAAGGCCGTGACCACCGTGGACGGCGTGGAGAACGTGACCGTGGACCTGGCCACCGGCAAGGTGACCTACTCGGGCCCGGACGACAAGGACCCGGAAATCAAGCAGAACATCACCAAGGCGGGGTTCGAGGTGGAATAGGCCCCACGGCCCGCCCCGCCCCGGACAACCCCCGAGACTCTCCCTGACGAAAACACGCCAACGCGCCGCCCGCCGCGCTTTGGAGCGCTACGGGCGGCGCGTTGGCGCGCCCAAAGGCCGCTGACCCCATAACTGACTGTTAAAAACTCATTTCCCACAGGCCGTTCAAAAAGCGTGAGCTGCAAGGACGTGAAAGAAACCAGGACACGCAGTGTATTGCGCATACATAAACGGTCTGGATTTTTTCGCTGACGCAGCAAATTGCACTTTTCAACAGCCAGATGAGCCTCTCCCCCCAGCGCGAAGAACGGGCGGGAAAAACCGCGAACCTAGTAGAACAGCTGCCGCTCCGGGCCCATGGCTGCCGCAAGCAGCGCGCCCAGGCCGTCGGCGTCGGGTTCCCGACGCTCGCCGCACTCCACGGCCCGCGTGGCCATCTGGCACGAGGGGCACAGGTGCGAGCCCTTGATGTTCCAATAAAAATCGATACTTCTGATCGCCTGTCCGCACAGTTCGCAGTGTTCGTCACGGTTCCTGGTCATGGCCGCTCCCTCCTTCCTTGGTTGTCGGGCCGATATGCACGGATGGATACAAAAACCGGGCCAAACCGAATGCCGACGCACCTGCCCGACGCATTCGCCCGATGCGCGCCTCCCCCTCACCTCCCCCGGGCCCCTCTGGGCAAAGGCGCGGCTCTCTGCTAGGCTCGGGCCCTGGTACGGACACCCCCAACCCGAGGAAAGGCATGGAAGACGACTTTCGTCTGCTCAAGCGCGTGAAATCGCCCGGTTGAGCCTCCAAGATCCCTCCGGAGGATCTGGAGGCGGCACTCTCGGGGCTGGCGGTCGAGGACGACCCCCGGCTCCTGGCGGGGAAGAGCGGCGACTTCGAGGACGCGGCCGTGGTGCGCTACCCGGACGGCCGGGCCCTGGTGCAGACGGTGGACTTCTTCACCCCCATGGTCAACGACCCGTACGGGTTCGGCAGGATAGCTGCGGCCAACGCCCTGTCCGATGTCTACGCCATGGGCGGCGAGCCGCTGAGCGCCATGAACATCCTCTGCTTCCCCTGCAAATGCGCCCCGGCCTGGGTCATGCGCGCCATCCTGGAGGGCGGGCGCGACGCCGTGGCCGAGTCCGGCGCGGTGCATGCGGGGGGCCATTCCGTGGACGACGAGATCGTCAAGTACGGGCTGGCCGTGTCCGGCACGGTGGACCCGGAGCGCATGGCCACCAACCGGGGCGTGCACGCAGGCGACACGCTGGTGCTCACCAAGCCGCTGGGCACGGGCGTGCTGGCCAATGCGATTTTGGCCGAATGGGACGGCTACGAGGAGATGGAGCGCACGCTCGTGGCCCACTGCGGCAGGCTCAACGCCCGGGCCGGCTCGCTCATCGGGGCGCTGGGCCTCACCGGAGCCACGGACGTCACCGGCTTCGGCCTCGGCGGGCATCTGCTGGAGCTGGCGCGGGCCTCGCGGGTTTCCATGGCGCTGGAGCTTTCCGCCCTGCCGCTTTTGCCCGGCGCGCGGGAGCTGGCGTCCATGGGCCTTCTGCCCGGCGGGTCCATCAAGAACCGCGAGCACTACCTGCCGTATTGCGCGGTGCCCGAGGGCGCGGACCCGATCCTCGTGTCCCTGGCCTTCGACGCCCAAACCTCCGGCGGGCTGGTGCTGGCCATTCCCGGGCCGAAGCTCGCCGAGGCGCTCTCCCGGCTGAACGACCTGGGCGAGCCCTGCGCGGTCATCGGCGAGGCGCGCCCGCCAAGAGAGGACGGCAAGGCCCTCGCCTTCTTCTGATTTCGGCGAGTTCGCAAAGGGCTTCGCCCGTTGCACCAGCATACGACCGCAACCGCCCCCTCCCCGCTGACCGATCCTTCTTCGACGGCCGAGGCTCCCTGCATGGGGTACGGCTGAAGGGAATGCGGCCTGGACGGGCCTTTTCGCGGAGGTCTGCCCTTCCACTTTCCTTCAAGGTACGAAAGCACGGGGTGGAGGCTGTTCAAGACACCGAAACGCATGGAGCACCGAGAGGGATGCAGCCGCAAGCCTCCCTGCACGGGGCGGGGGCACCCTCGTTCCCGGATGACCTCTTCTTTTCAACGGCCGAGGCTCCCTGCACGGGGCGGGGGCACCCTCGTTCCCGGATGACCTCTTCTTTTCAACGGCCGAGGCTCCCTGCACGGGGCGGGGGCACCCTCGTTCCCGGCTGTGATTGAGACTTGCGCGCACGGCGGGCCACGCTCCGGCACCCGCCCCCCACGTTGCCGTCCACGCAAATACAATCCCAGCCGCGCCCGAGCGCACCCCCGCCCCGTGCCCGCAACCCCCGATGCAGCCCGAAAAATGAATGCAGGCCCATGCCGTTTGCGCGGGCTCTGCGCGGGCCCTACGCGGGCGGCGATTTATGGACGTGCCGTTTGCGTTGATTCTTGCGCCATCGGAGCCCGCCAGGCTCGCAATCACCAGCCCGCCGTGCGCGCAAGTCCAAGTCGCAACCCGAGAACGAGCCGCCACCCGACGCGCCACGGACCCTACACGAACGGCAGCCCTGCTCGGGCGGCGTCCCCTATGATGACAGCGGAAACAGGGCGGATCAGCCCGCTTCGGCGAGCTGGGCGGCAATGACCTCCGCATCCTCCGGCCGGGCGGCCATGCCCAGCTCGCGCGCCTCGCCGTGGCAGACCACCTTGCCCGCCCGGAGCTGCACGAACCCGGCGCTCACGGCCTCGGCGTAGGGAATCTGCTCGCGCAGTTCGTCGAACTGGATCCTTGCAGGAAAGATCACGGGCACTTCGTCGCCGGAAAAGTCCTTGAAGAGGATGTATTTCATGCTGCCTCCGGGCTGGGTCGCGGGTTTGCTCCGCGTTTCATAATACACGCCGCGAACCGATGCAATGAACCCACGCTGCCGAGGGCGCGGCACCCCCTGAAAAACGGGCCTTCCTGAACGGGCGGCCGCTCCGAGCAGGGGCTCCCCCAGGGTGTACGCCCGGGGGCGCATTGCGCTCCGCACGGGGAGAGGCTACACCTTCGGCATGGAAAAACCGCGCAAGATCGCCGTGCTGAACACCGCCTTCCTGGGCGACGCCGTGCTCACCCTGCCGCTCATCGAGGCCCTGCGGCGGCGGTTTCCCGGCGCCGAGCTGCACTACGTGGTGCGCGGCGGGCTGGAGCGCCTCTTCGCCCACCAGCCGGGCATCACCTCCTGCACGGGGCTCTACAAGCGCGGCAAGGAAAAGTCCCTCGCCGCCGCCTGGTCTTTCGGCCGCGCCCTGGCCGGGGGCGGGGTCGACCTGCTCGTCTCCGCGCACACCAGCCTGCGCACGGCCGTGCTCGCCCTGGGCACGGGCGCACGCACGCGCATCGGCTACGACCAGCCGTGGTTCAACCGCCGGGTATACACCACCGCCGTGCCGCGCCGCTTCGAGGAGCTGGAGGAGATCGAACGGCTCCTGCTGCTGGCCGCGCCGCTGGGCATCGAGGGGCCCGCGCCGGAGGTGCGGCCCGCACTCCTGCCCGCGCGCCTGGCCGAGGCCGAGGCCATCCGCCAGGAATTCGCCGGAGGGCGGCCGCTGCTGGGCATCCACCCCGGCTC
>JBFWJM010000251.1:0-5097 GCA_050253205.1 Desulfovibrionaceae bacterium | reverse complement strand
GGCGACGGCCGCATCTGGGCCATCCCCGAGCTGGACGGCTCCATGGAGGGCGTGGAGCTCTCCCACGAGGCCTCCGTGGGCAAGATCGCCCAGGCGGAGATCGAGTACCTCATGGCGCGCGGGCTCGACGAGGAGGAGGCCACGGCCACCATCGTGCGCGGCTTCCTCAACACCGACATCATGGGCCTGCCCGAGAAGCTCCAACGGGCCATCGACAAGCAGGTGGAAGAGCTCCAGGCCTCGGACTCCATGTAGCGGCCTGCACCCACGGGACGAGATGAAGAAGATACCGCAGCTTTTTCAGGGATTCGAGAGGTTCAAGAGGGCGTACATCAAGGGCGATTCGCAGCTCTTCGAGCAGTTGCGCGAGGGCCAGCGGCCGCAGATCATGGTCATCAGCTGCTCGGATTCGCGCGTGCCGCCGGAGCGGCTCTTCGACTGCGACCCCGGCGACATCTTCGTGGTGCGCAACATCGCCAACCTCGTGCCGCCCTACGAGCCCGACAGCACCCACCACGGCGTCTCCGCCGCGTTGGAATACGCGGTCAAGGCGCTCTGCGTGGACCACATCATCATCCTCGGCCATTCCAAGTGCGGCGGCATCTGCCAGCTCATGACCTGCATCCCCGAGGGCGAGGAGGCCGAGTTCATCGACAACTGGATGGACATCGCCGCCGAAGCCAGGGACAGGATCCGCAAGGAACTGCCCGAAGCGAGCATGGACGAGCAGCTGCGCGCCTGCGAGCAGCAGGCCATCATGGTCTCCATCGACAACCTGCTGACCTTCCCCTGGATCGAGTCCCGGGTCATGCGGGGGGAGCTCTCCATCCACGGCTGGTACTTCGACATCGACACCGGGGAAATCCTCATCCACGACCCCGACCTGGACCGCTTCCTGCCCGTGAACACGTCCGACCGTCTGGTTTCGCAGCGCTAAGGCGCGTTCGCTCCCATGCCAGGGCCGACCATCCGCATAGCGACCGACTGCACGGGAGTGGACTGGGAAGAGGCGTGCCGCGTGTTCGAGCGCGCGCCGCTGGGAACGCGGGAGCCGGAGAAGCTCCGCCTGGCCTTTGAGCGGTCCGCGCTGGTGCGCTTCGCCAAGGACGGGGAGCGCCTGGTGGGCATGGCCCGGGCCATCTCCGACGGCGTGTACCAGGCCGTCATCTACGACGTGTGCATCCTGCCGGAATATCAGGGCAAGGGCCTCGGCTCCCGGCTGGTGGCCTCGCTCATGGAAGCCCTGCCCGGGCTCACCGTGTTGCTCTATGCCGTGCCCGGCAGGGAGGGGTTCTACGGCCGCCACGGGTTCGAGCGCATGGCCACGGCCATGGCCCGGTTCAGCGACCCGGAGCGCATGGGCAGCCAGGGCTACCTCCGCAGCGGCGAACCGTGATCCGCGCCGGGCGTCAGCCCAGCTTCACCGCGTTCTTGCCATCCCGCTTGGCCCGGTAGAGGGCGGTGTCCGCCCGGCCGGTGAGGTGCTCCAGCGTATCCTCCGGGCGATACTGCGCCACGCCGCAGCTCACGGAGATGGGCGAGGCGGGTGCGCCGCCGTTCTTCAGCTTCGGCAGCCGCGCATCGAACACGGCGGAGCGGATGCGCTCGGCGGCGGCCCGGGCCTGCTCCGCATCCCCCTCCACCAGGACGATGAACTCGTCGCCGCCCCAGCGCGCCACCACGTCGTTGGAGCGCAGGGTTTCGAGCACGATGTTCGCCACGCCCACGATGGCCTCGTCGCCCATGAGGTGGCCGTGGGTGTCGTTGATCTGCTTGAGGCCGTCGATGTCGAGCAGGATGAAGGAGAAGTCCATGTCGTAGCGCTCCCTGCGGTGGCGCGCGCGGTCGAACTGGGCCTCGAACTCCCGCCTGTTGGCCACGCCCGTGAGCTCGTCCGTGCTGGCCATGCGCTCCAGCTTGCGCTGGAAGTGGTTCACCGTGATGGTGGAGAGCAGCAGGATGACGGCCGAGGCCAGGAGCCCGACCACCAGCGTGCGCACGAGGTTGCTGCGGGCGGAGGTCAGCGCGCCACGTTCGTCCTGTTCCACCACCAGGAACCAGTCGAATTCGGGGATGTATCGAACCGAGAGGAGCATGTGGTGCCCGCCCCGGTCCACCTCGTACTGCCGGGGCTCGGCCCTGGGGGTGAGGATGTCCTTGAGCTGCGGGGCGAGCCTTCCCCAGAGGGGCGCGGAGTCGGTCATGATCAGGCGCTTGTCCATGTGCGTCTGGATGATGCCGTCGGGGCTGACCAGGTAGATGTTGCGGTCGTACTTGCGCTGGTAATACTTGAGCAGCTTGGCGATGCGGGCCATCTCCAGCCCCACGCCCGTGACGCCGATGGTTTCGCCGTTCTTGTTGAGCACACGGAAATTGATGAAGATGGTCAGTTTGTTGTCCGCAGCCTGGTTGGTGTCCACATCGAGGTCGTACTCCAGCCCCGTGCCCAGGAATTCGTAGTACCAGGTGTCGTGGTCGTCATCGGGGCCGACCTGCTTGAGGATGCCGCCGGGGTGGTAGTAGTTCCCCGTGCGCGAGGAGACGAGAAACGAGGCGAAGAAGCCGTACTTCAGCCGTATCTGGCCGAGGTAGCTGGTGATCCGGTTGGTTTCCCGCTCGCCCGATTCGATCCAGTTGATGACGAAGGTGTCGTTGGCCATCAAGGAGGAGACGTTGATGGGCTTGAGCAGGTCCGTGTGGATTTCGGAGTAGATGTTCTCGCTGGTGAGCGGCAGGGAAGAGTTGAGCAGTTCCTGGCGGATGGATTCGGTGGAGACCTGGTAGTTGATGAGGCTGGTGGCCACGAACGAGACCACGAGAATGACGCTCAGCGCGAAGACGAGTTTCGATTTGACCTGGATTTGCGGCACTTCCCCTCCCGTGTTTCCCTCGTTCTTCAAGGGATACATGGTCCTCCCGCGCGGGGCAAGCCGAACTCCATGGAAATGGCGGCGTTGCCAGGCGTGCCTTTCGGGGGTAGAAACGGCCATGCCGTCCTACAGAATCCATCTGCTCGGCGGCCTCGTGGCGGCGGGGCTGGCGGCCGGGGCAGCCATCTGGCTGGGCTGGGCGGTGGGGGCGCAGTGGCGGCTGCTGCTCGGCCTCGCCGGGGTCTGCGCCCTGGGCGCGCTCTTCCCGGACATCGACACCGACTCCAAGGGCCAGACGGTCTTCTACTCCGCGTTTCTGGCCGTGGACCTCTGGCTCATCGCGGGCAGGCGCTACGAGCTGGCGGCCTGGCTCGGGCTGCTGGCCGTGGTGCCCATCCTGGCCAACCACCGGGGCTGGATACACACCTGGTGGGCCATGCTCCTGCTGCCGCTGCCCATCGTGGCCGTGCCCGTGTTCGTGTTCGGGCGGCCCTGGGAGGTGTTTCTCCCGTTCTACGGGGCCTTCGTGCTCGGCTATTTTTCCCACCTGCTGCTGGACGGCCAGTTCCGCTGATTCATTTGTGATTGCCAGCCGTCCGGCGGGCGAGCCCCGCTCAGAAGGGCGAACCGCCCGAGGCCCAGCGCCAGGCGGCGTACCCCGCTGCACCCAGGAGGCCGAGAACCAGCAGCACGACCCGCCCGAGGGGGATGCGCGCCACGCGCCAGAGCCCGAAACCCAGGGCCGCGAGCATGGCCAGGGTCACGGCCGCGCCGAGAAGGTCCGAGGCGGGGAGGGTGCTCATGCGCCCCTGCCCAGGGCCCGGGCCACGGCCTGGGGAATGGACCCGAGGTCCGGGCAGACCGTGAACCCGCCCTCGCGCAGGGCCGCTATCTTCGTCTCCATGCCGCCGCCCGCTTCGAGAATGGCCCCGGCGTGGCCCAGCCGCCAGCCCGGAGGGGCCGTGCGCCCGGCGATGAACGCCACCACTGGCTTGGGAAAGCCCGTCGCCGCCACGTGCAGCGCCAGGTCTTCCTCGGCCCGGCCGCCTATCTCGCCGAGCACCACCACGGCCTTGGTGGGTTCGTGGTCGCGCAGGAGGTCGAAGAGGTCTGCAAAGCCGGAGCCGATGAACGGGTCGCCGCCCACGCCGATGGACACGGACTGGCCGATGCCCGCCGCCGAGAGCCGCGCCGCCACTTCATAGGTGAGCGTGCCGCTGCGCGAGAGCACGGCCACGTTGCCCGGGGTGAACGGGTCCGTGGGCAGGATGCCGATCTTGGTTTGGCCGGGGACGATGATCCCCGGGGTGTTCGGGCCGATGAGCCTGGTGGGGGAGGAGGCGATCTCCCGCACCGTGGAGAGCATTTCCTGCTGGCGGATGCCCTCGGTGATGCACACGGTCCAGGGGATGGCGTTGGAGGCGGCCTCGCGAACGGCGTCCGCGGCCATGGCGGGCGGCACGAAGATGATGGAGGCGGCGATGTCGTGCACGCGGCAGGCCTCGGCCACGCAGTGGTACACGGGCACGCCGAGCACCTCCTGCCCGCCCTTGAAGGGCGTGACCCCGGCCACCACGTTGGCCCCGTAGGCGAGCATCAGCTCCGCGTGCAGGCGGCCTTCGCGCCCGGTGATGCCCTGGACCAGGATGGGGGAGGTGGCGTCGAGGTCGAAAACGGGGCCCCCGGAAGGAGAGCGGAAGTCCGCCGGGGCCGCCGGGGCCGGAATCTTCTGCGACTCTGCGGCCGGAGCTACCGACGCAGGAGCCTTGAAGGGGCTGGCCGGGGCACCCTCCGGGCGCAGGGAGGCCAGCGTCACGATGGCCTCGCCCATGCTCGTGGCCAGGTGCAGGCCCGGGGCGTTCAGGTCGTGGAGAATCTCCAGCCCCTCCTCGGCCTCGTTGCCCGAGAGGCGGGCCACGATGGGCTTCCTGGGCGGCCTGCCGCCCAGGGCCGCGCGCATGGCCAGGGCCACCTTGCGGCAGGAGAGGATGCCGCCGTAAAGATTGATGAAGACCATGCGCACGTCGGGATCGCCGAAGAGCAGCGCAAAGGCTGCCTCCATGCGCTCCTGGTCCGCGCCGCCGCCGAGGTCGAGGAAATTGGCCGCCGGGAGGTCGGAGTAGTTGAGCAGGTCCATGGAGGCCATGGCCAGGCCCGCGCCGTTGACCATGAGCCCCACGTAGCCCCCGAGCTTGACGAAGGAGAGCCCGGCAGCCCGGGCGGTGGT
>JBFWJM010000250.1:0-5117 GCA_050253205.1 Desulfovibrionaceae bacterium | reverse complement strand
ACTTGATGACCTTTCGCGGCTTGGAGCCGTCCGCCGGGCCCACGATGCCGTCCGCCTCCATCTGCTCCACAAAGCGGGCCGCGCGGTTGTAGCCGATGCGCAGGTGGCGCTGCACAAGCGATATGGACGCCTTGCCCTGGGCGAGGACGAACTCCACGGCCTGCTGGTAGAGCGGGTCGTTGGCCTCGCCGCCCTCCCCCGGCCCGCCGAACGCGCCCCCCGTCTCCATGTCCTGCTTCCAGTCCGTGAAGTCGATGTCGAACTGCTGGGCGAAGTGCTCCTTCCAGAAATTGACCACGGCCAGAATCTCCGCGTCGTCCACAAAGCAGCCGTGCAGCCGCTTGATCTGCGAGCCGCCGGGCATGTAGAGCATGTCGCCCCGTCCGAGGAGTTTTTCCGCGCCCATGGCGTCGAGGATGGTGCGCGAGTCGTGCTTGCTCGTCACCTGGAAGGAGATGCGCGTGGGGAAGTTGGCCTTGATGAGCCCGGTGACCACGTCCACGGACGGGCGCTGCGTGGCCAGGATGAGATGGATGCCCGCGGCGCGGGCCAGCTGCGCCAGGCGGATGATGAGCTGCTGGACCTCCTTGGCGGCGGTCATCATCAGGTCGGCCAGTTCGTCGATGACGATGACGAGGTACGGCATGGGCTCCAGCCCCAGGGCCTCCTCGGACGGCTCATCCCCCAACTCCTGGAGTTTGTCGTTGAATGACTGAATGTTGCGAACGCCCAGGCGCGACATGGCCTCATAGCGCTGGTCCATCTCCCAGACGGCCCACTCCAGGGCGGACTGGGCCATGGACATGTCCGTGACCACGGGGTGCACCAGGTGAGGCAGCTTGGCGTACACCGCCAGCTCGATGCGCTTGGGGTCCACCAGGAGCAGCTTGAGCTGGTCCGGGGTGGCCTTGTAGAGCAGGCTCAGCAGCACGGAGTTGAGAAACACGGACTTGCCCTGGCCCGTGGCCCCGGCCACGAGCAGGTGCGGCATGCGCCCCAGGTTGGCCACAAAGGGCACGCCCCGGATGTCCTTGCCCACGGCCATGGTCAGGGGCGAGGCCGAGCGCTGGAACGCCTGCGACTCGAACAGCTCCCGCAGGTACACGGTCTGGCGCTTCTTGTTCGGTATCTCGATGCCCACCGAATCCTTGCCCGGGATGGGCGCTTCGATGCGCACGGTGGTGGCCATGAGCGCGCGGCCGATGTCGTCGGAAAGACTGGCGATGCGGCTGACCTTGACCCCCGGGGCGGGCTTGAACTCGAACTGCGTGACCACCGGGCCGGGCAGCACCTGCTTGATCTCGCCCTCCACGTTGAAGTCTCGCAGGCAGTCTCCCAGCAGGCGCGCCTGGGCCTTGAGCTCCTCGGGCGCGTCGCGTTCCTGGGCATCGGGCGGCGAGGTCAGCAGCTCCGTACCCGGAAAGCGGACCCGCCCCTTGGGCTTCGGCTTGGCGGCGGCGGGCTTGGCGGGCGCTTCCTCAAAGGGCTTCAGCACCAGCTCGGGCTCGCGGATCTCGGGGGCCGGGGCGGGCTTGGGTGTCGCCCTGGGCGCGGCGTCGGCCCCCTTTTCATGACCGTCGGTCGCGGTCTTCACGGTGTCGATCATCTCCCGCCGCTCGGCCTCCTCGGCCATGCTCCGGCGCAGTTCCTCCTCCTCGCGCAGGGTCCGAAGCTTGCGGCGGCGCTCGCAGCGCTCCTGGTACATGCACCAGAGGTCGCGCGCCCAGGAGCGCAGCCTGCGGCCCAGCTCGGCCCAGCTGATGTCAAAAAGCAGGTGCAGGGAGCCCACCACCACACCCAGCCAGACCAGGAACAGCCCCGGGGCCTTGAGGTACGGCAGGCCGAGGTTCACGAGGCTGCGGCCCAGGAGCCCGCCGCCGAACAGGCCGTGGGCCACGGTTCCGGCCTTGGCCACCTCGGGCAGGACGAGGAACCAGGGATGATTGGCGAGGTTCACAAAGGCGAGAAACAGGCCCCAGAATCCGAGCCATTGCAGGCCGGAGATGCGCAGGCGGGAGGAAAAGCGGGAGAGCCCGTGCCAGGCGAGCAGCGGCGGCCAGGCCCAGGCCCCGAGGCCGAAGCCGCCCGTGAACAGCGCGGCCAGCCACGAACCCACCAGCCCGGCCATGTTGGCGACCTTGCGGCTCCCGGCGGCGTCGAGCAGGCCGGGGTCCGCCGGGGTGAAGGAGTACAGGCTCATGCCCAGCAGCGCCGCCAGGAAGATGTAGACCAGCCCGCGGATTTCGGGCCAGTGGCCGGTGCGCTGCATGGCGTCGGCTATCTTGCCTGCGTCGCGGGGCTTGGTCTGGGCTTTGCTGCGGGCCAATCGGGTCTCCTTCAGGCGGGCGCGGCCCGGAGGCCGCGCCGTGCGTTCGCATGGGGTGAACCCCGGCCACCGCCAGGGGGCGGACTACTCGCGGCCGAGGTATTCACCGGAGCGGGTGTCCACCTTGATCAGGTCGCCCTCGTTGATGAACAGCGGGACGTTGGCCTTCACTCCGGTTTCGAGGATGGCGGGCTTGGTGGCGCCGGAAACGCGGTCGCCCTGCACGCCGGGTTCGGTCTCGGTCACCTTGAGGATGGTCGAGGCCGGGAGGTCGAGGTCGATGGGATTGCCGTTGTAGAGCAGGGTCTTCACGGTGTCCCCTTCCTTCACGTAGCCTATGCCGGAACCCAGCGCATCGCCGGGCACGTAGAGCTGCTCGTAGGTCTCCAGGTGCATGAAGACCAGGGAGTCGCCTTCCTTATAGAGGAACTGCATGTCCTGCACGGAAATATCGGGCCTGCCGACCTTCTCGCCGGAGCGGAAGGTGTTGTCCACCACCTGCCCGGTGAGCATGTTCTTGAGCTTGGTGCGCACCATGGCCCCGCCCTTGCCGGGCTTGAAGTGCTGGAACTCCACGATTTCCCAGGGCTTGCCGTCCAGTTCGATCTTGAGGCCGTTCCTGAAGTCCTTGGTCGAATACATTGTGGGTTTTCTCCGCGGCGCGCCAGGGCGGCGCGCTGTTATAGTATGCTATGAAAAAGTCCGGAAAGGCAAACTATTTCTTGATGTGGCAGCAGAGCGCCAGGACGGCCAGAGCGTAGCTCTTGATGCCGAACCCGGCCACCACCCCGATGACCGCCTTGCCCATGTACGAGCGCTGGCGCACGGGGTCCTCGGTGCGGGCGAGCACATTGGAGAGGTGCACCTCCACGGTGGGCACGCCGATCCAGGCGAGGCAGTCCGCTATGGCCAGGGAGGTGTGCGTGTAGGCCCCGGCATTGAGGGCCACGCCCGCCACGCCTTCCTCGCGGGCCCGCTCCAGGCGGTCGATGATGGCCCCTTCGCCGTTGGCCTGGAAGAATTCCAGCTCCACGTCGTCCGCCTTGGCTCCCAGCAGCTCGCGCACCTGACCGGGCACGGCGTCCATGCCGACGCCGCCGTATATCTCGGGCTGGCGCTCGCCCAGGTGCCCGAGGTTCGGTCCATTGAGGATCAGTATCTTCGTCTTCGCCATGGGGCTCGCCCCTTTGTCCAGGGTTGGCGCGCCGCCGCGCGCGATCACGTCATGATCACATACCGCAAGATACATACATCAACCGGCACTTCCTGCCAAGCTTGACAGGGGCACAGGAAAAGGGAGAATACACCCTTTGTCAAGCGAGATGTCATGCACCGCACGCTGGAAATCGTCAAGACCGTCTTCGAGCCCAAGCAGCTCGAACCCTTCGACCTGCCGCAGATCGCCCTGGCCGGGCGCTCCAACGTGGGCAAGTCGTCGCTCATCAACTGCCTGGCCGGGCGCAAGGCCCTGGCCAAGACCAGCTCCACCCCCGGCAAGACCCGCAGCCTGAACTTCTACCACGTCTCCCCGGACGACTTCCTGCTCGTGGACTTCCCCGGGTATGGCTACGCCCGCACCAGCAAGCAGGAGCGGGCCAAGTGGGGCGCGCTCATCGACCACTACCTGCGCTCCACCGCCGGGCTGCGGGCCGTGGGCGTGCTGCTCGATTCGCGCATCCCCCCCCAGGAGCTCGACCTGGAGCTGGTGGGCTATCTCCAGTCCATGAACGTCCCGGTCATCGCGGTGCTGACCAAGGTGGACAAGTGCAAGCAGCAGGAGATCGCCCGACGGGGCAACGAGTGGAAGCAATTGCTCAAGGGCCCGGCCCCCCTGTCCTTTTCCTCCAAGACCGGGCGCGGCAGGGACAAGCTCTGGCAGATACTCGCCGGGGCCGCCCGCCCCGAACCGGCCGAATAGCCCCGCCTCAACCTCGCCCTCATCCCCGGCCGAGAATCGGCGTGTTGAAGAGCTCGGCCCCCCAGGCCCATAGCCGCTGCAAGGTAGTGGACGTGGCGAACACGAGCCGCAGGCAGGCCAGCCCGGCGAAAGCCGCGTTCCCGGCCCAGGCCGCCACGAACGGGTCCAGCGCGCCCTGCTGCCCGGCGGAGACGCCCACCACGTACGCCCCGTACTGGGTGAAGATCACCAGCAGCGAGAGCCCCACGTTGGCGTAGACGTTTTCCGAGATGGTGGAAAGCGCCAGCCCGGCCAGTGTCAGCACCAGGATGGTGAAGGCGTAGGCGAACTTGCCGTGCCAGGCCGTGCGCAGCCCCTCCACGTTGGCCCCGGATTCCTCCAGTTCCTCGATGACCTGCCCCAGGCGCAGCAAGGGCAGCTGGGCGCGGTCGTCCGCGTGCTCGATGGCCGCCAGGGCGTCCAGGTCCTGCATGATGGGCAGGAGCATGTTGCGCGCCTCGCGCGACTGGAAGGTGCGCGTGTCGAGCACGTGGGGATACGCCAGCCGCCAGCCGTACTCGTCCGCCCGGGCGCGCTCCGCGTCCATGACGCGCACCATGCGTCGGCTCTTGAGGTCGAACTCGAAGATGGTCACGTCCGAGGCGATGCCCCTGCCGGGGGTGATCTCCCCGGCGGAGACGATGTAGTCCCCGTTGCGGAACCAGACGTCGCGCATGACCATCTCGTCGAGCTGCTTGTTGCGCACGTCCTCCTTCCATATGCGGTTGGCCTCCCACTCGCCCCAGGCCCCCACGAACTGCGAGAAGCCGAGCTGCGCCACGCTCCAGAAGATGGCGTAGAACACGAAGAAGCGGATGACCCGGCCGAGGGGCA
>JBFWJM010000249.1:0-5117 GCA_050253205.1 Desulfovibrionaceae bacterium | reverse complement strand
GAGGCAGAAAATCTCCGCCCCGCCCCAACCGGGCAGGTAGCGGTCCAGCAGCAACACCGGGAACGGGACCCTGGCCCGGATGAACAGCAGCAGCCCCGAGACGAGCAGGAACAGCGCCGCCGGGAAAAGCCCGCCAAAGCCGCGCCCTTCCCTTTCCTCCTGCCGCGCCTCCCGCAGCACGAGCGATGCGGCGGCCGCCAGCGTGAACAGCGCCACCGAGCCCATGATCAGCGCGGGGCGCAGCGCTGGCTGCCCGGCCAGAAGGCGCATGCGCCAGATGTCGAGCCCCGTGCCGATCCAGCCCTGGAGCCCGCAGGCGAGCACCCCCGCGGCAACCCAGCGGGCCATGGAACCAACCCTGGAGCACGGCGCGAGCAGCAGCGCGAAGACGCCGAGAACGTAAGCCGTGAGGCCCGGGTCTCCCGCGCGGAGGTGGTGCGCCGCCAGGAGCAGCAGGGCGAGGGCGCCGAGCGCCGTGGAAAGGACGTTCAAGGCCGCTCTCCGGCCAGGCTCCCCGCACCCAGCGCATCCACCAGCAGGCCGAAGCGGGCGAACTCGCCATATCTCCCCATGAACAGGCGCAGCCCCCGCTCCAGCACGGCCAGGGCCGCGTTGTCGTCGTGCAGGCCTGGCAGCTCCGTGCCCAGGGCGGGCCGCCTGCCGAGCCGCCCGCCCAGGAGCACCCGCCAGCCCGCTTCGGCGCGGCTCATGGCCCCGGTGGGGCAGGCGCGCACGCAGTGCCCGCAGCGCAGGCACGCGGCAGCATCGATGACGGGCAGGCCGGAGGCCATGTCGATGGCCGCGTCCGGGCAGGATTCGGCGCACTCGCCGCAGCCTGTGCAGAACGTGGGGTCGAGGCTCGGCACGCAGGCGCGGATGAGCCCCACGTCCGCGATGTGCGGGCGGGAGCAGCCGTTGGGGCAGGCCGAGACGGCCACGCTGAAGGCGTGGTGCCGATGGGGCCTGGGGCGGCGCTCCAGCAGGAACTCCGGCCAGCCCGTGGCGCGGATCACGGCGTCCAACCGTTGGCCGAAGCCCTCGGCCACGTCGAGCCCGTGGGGGCAGCCGCCCTCGCTCTCCGCCCCCCGGCAGAGCCGCACGTCATGCGTCATCGGGTTCATGGGGTTCATGGGGTTCTTGGGGGTCATTTGTATCTCATGGGGATCATGTGTTCCTGGGAGTCATTTGCTCATGGGGACTGCCCGCCCCTTGTTCCGCTCGTTCGTTCGCATGTTCTCCCGCCTCCGGTGCGCCCATAATGGCGCTGCAAGTTGACGGCTCCCATGACTTAGGTCAAACCATCGAAAAGAAAAGGCGGATAGAGGGAAGGCATGGACAAGATCGACGCGCTCAAGCGCACGGACATCTTCGCGGGCATAGACGACTCGCTGGCCGCCCGCCTGGGCGAGCTGGCCGTCATGCGCGGCATGGAAAAGGGCGAGATACTCTTTCATTCCGGGGAAAAGGCCAAGGGGCTCTTTGCCGTGGTCTCGGGCAAGGTGCGCATCTACCGCTCCTCCCCCGCAGGCAAGGAGCAGATCATCCACGTGTTCGGCCCGGGGCGCGCCTTTGCCGAGGTGCCCATGTTCCAGGGCACGGACTACCCCGCCTCGGCCCAGGCCCTGACCAGGGGCAAGGTGCTCTTCTTCTCGCGGGACGGGTTTTGCAGGATGATCGAGCGGCACCCGGACCTGGCCATGGCCACCCTGGGCCTCCTGGCCGGGCGGCTGCGCAGCCTGGTGAGCCAGGTTTCCGCCCTGAGCCTCAAGGAGGTGCCCGCGCGCCTGGCCACGTACCTCCTGCTGCTGCAATCCTCGCAGCTGACCCGCGAGCTGGAGCTCGACCTGCCCAAGGGGCAGATCGCCGCATACCTCGGCACCATCCAGGAGACGCTCTCGCGCATCCTCAAGAAGATGTGCGAGGCCGGGCTCATCGCCATGAACGGCAAGCGCATCACCATCCTGGACCACGACCGCCTCGCCCTGCTGGCCGAGGGCGAGGAGCAGCTCTGACCCCTGCACGGGAATGACGCGCAAACAAGAACGTCCAAAAAAGAATGCACGAAAAGCCCGCCTCCACAAGGAAGGCGGGCTTTGTGCTCTCTGGAGCCTGCGACAGCTAGCCGAGGGTGTTGACGGCCTTCTGGAGGCGGGAGATGCGGCGGGCGGCCTGGCGAGCGTGGATGATGCTCTTGGAGGCGGCCTTGTCCAGAACCTTGGTGGCGGCGTTCAGCGCGACCACGGCCTGGTCCTTGTCCTCGGCGTCCACGGCGGAACGCACGGCCTTGACCGCGTTCTTGATGCGGGTGGTGCAGGAACGGTTGCGCAGACGGCGCTTCAGGCTCTGGCGATGCCTCTTCAGTGCGGACTTGTGGTTAGCCAATGCTGTATCTCCTGATCTTTGCTTTGATTTCCGTAGTCTTCCGGCGGTCATCGCCAGCCGGAAACGAGTCGATAAACGCTCGGGCCGACAAAGTCAAGCCCATTTCTACCAGAATCCGGGCGAAAGGCAAATCCTCCGCGCCCCGGAAACGCTACACCTGCAAGGCGTCGAAGTCCGCCAGCCTGCCCAGGCGCTCCACCAGGGCGGCCAGCAGGTTCAGGCGATTCAGGCGCAGGGCCTCGTCCTCGCACATGACCATGACGTTGTCGAAGAACGCGTCCACGGCCGGGCGCAGCTCGCGAAGCAGCCCGAGCAGCCCGGCGTAGTCGTCGGCCTTCCAGAGCTCGTCGAAGCGGCCTCCCGTGCGCTCCAGCTCGGCGGCCAGGGCGCGCTCGGCCTCCTCGGCCAGCAGGTCCGCGTCGTACCCGCCGCTCAGGCCCGCCTCGGCGGCCTGCTTGCGGATGATGTTCGCGGCGCGCTTGAAGGTCAGCACCGCCTGGGCGAAGTCGTCCTCCCCGGCAAAGGCCGCCAGGGCCTCGATGCGCCCCCTGAGGCCCACCACGTCGTCAAACCCCGCGCCGATGGCCGCGTCCACCACCTTGGTGGCGAAGCCCTGCCCGGTGAAGAAGGCGCGCAGCCGCCCGGCGAAGAACTCCAGGAGCTTGGCATGGGCCTCCTCGGGCCGGATCTTCCAGCGCGTCTCGGCCGGGTAGCCCGCCTGTGCGGCCCGGAGCAGCCCCCCGAGGCCGAAGCGCAGGCCATGGTCCAGGGCCACGCGCGTGATGCCCAGGGCCGCGCGGCGCAGGGCGTAGGGGTCGTTGGCCCCGGTGGGGATCATCTTGAGCCCGAAGCACCCGGCCAGGGTGTCGGCGCGGTCGGCCATGGTCAGCACGGCTCCGGCCTTGGTGGACGGCACGGGCGAGTCCGGCCCGGCGGGCAGGTACTGCTCGTACAACGCGTCGGCCACTGCCTGCGGCAGGCCCTGCTTTTTCGCGTAGATGCCGCCCATGATGCCCTGGAGCGTGTCGAACTCGATGACCATCTCGGAGACGAGGTCCGCCTTGGAGAGGCGACCCGCCCGGGCCAGTTCGTCCTTTTCGGCCGGGGCCAGTTCCGCCAGGGCCTCGTCGGCTATGCTGCGGCAGAGCCGCTCCAGCCTGCGGGTCTTGTCGGCCATGGTGCCGATGGGCCCGATGAAGACCACGGTCTCCAGCTTCCGGAGCCAGGCGTCGAAGGTGGAGGCGGTGTCCGCCTCCCAGAAGAAGCGGGCGTCCTCCAGGCGGGCGCGCAGCACGCGCTCCCAGCCCTTGCGCACCAGCTCCACGTCCGCCGGCACGAGGTTCAGCGTGGTCAGGAACTTGTTCAGCAGCTTGCCGTCCTTCTCGATGCCGAAGCTCTTCTGGTGCTTCTCCATGGAGGTGAGCAGCACCTCGCGCGGCACTTCGAGAAAACGCTCGCCAAAGGAGCCGATGATGGGCTCGGGGTGCTCCACGAGGTTGGAGACCTCCTCCAGCAGCCCCTCGTTCCAGACGACCTTTCCGCCCAGTTCGGCGGCCAGGGCGTCGCCCCGCTCGCGCACGAGCCGTTTGCGCGCCTCGGGGTCGAGCGTCACGGCCCCTTCGCGCTCGATGCGCTCCAGGTAATCCGCGGCGGAGCGCATCTCGAACGGGCCGGGGCCCATGACCCGGTGGCCCCAGGAGGTGCGGCCGCTCTTCATCTCGGCCAGCTCGAACGCCACCACCTCCTCGCCCAGCAGGGCCAGGAGCCAGCGGATGGGCCTGCCGAAGGCGAATTCGCGGCTGCCCCAGCGCATCTTCTTGGGAAAGCTCAGCCCGGAGATGACCGCCGTGCAGATGCCGGGCAGCACGTCCAGCGCGGCCCCGCCGCCCACGGTCTTCTTGCAGGCGAGGTACTCGCCCTTGCCCGTGTTCACGGTGTAGAGGCAGGCCTCGTCCACGCCCTGGGTCTTGGCGAAGCCCTGGCCCGCCTTGCTCAGCGCGCCGTCCGGGCCGTAGGCGATCTTCACCGGAGGCCCGGTGACCTCCTCCACCTCGCTGCGCCGCTCGGGGGCCACGCCGATGACGTGCGCCACGATGCGCCTCGGGGTGGCGGCGGTGGTCAGCCCGCCGAAGTCCACCATGGCCTCGCCCAGGCGCGCGCCCAGGCTCTCGCGCAGCTCCCGGGCCAGCTTGGGCACGAAGCGCGCGGGCATCTCCTCCACGCCGATTTCCAGTACAAAGTCTGCCATGTCGAAATCCTTGCTTTATTTCTCGTTCGTTGCGCCGCCGACGCCGCCGACGTCGCAGAGCATGGGGTAGCCCATCTCCTCGCGCTGGGCCGCGTAAAGCGCGGCCACGGCCGAGGCCAGGGCGCGCACGCGGGCGATGTATCCGGTGCGCTCCGTGATGGAGATGGCCCCCCGGGCGTCGAGCAGGTTGAACGTGTGGGAGCACTTGAGGCAGTAGTCGTAGGCCGGCCAGGGCAGCGAGAGCCCGCAGAGCTTGTTGCACTCGGCCTCGTACATGTCGAAGAGCTGGAGCAGCATGTCCGGGCTGGAGGCCTCGAAGTTGTGCTTGCTCATCTCCACCTCGTTCTGGTGGTAGACGTGGCCGTAGGTCACCTTGTCGTTCCACTGGAGGTCGTACACGGACTCCTTCTCCTGGAGATACATGCAGATGCGCTCCAGGCCGTAGGTGATCTCCACGGAGATGGGGGCCAGGTCGATGCCCCCCACC
>JBFWJM010000248.1:0-5138 GCA_050253205.1 Desulfovibrionaceae bacterium | reverse complement strand
GTCGATGGCCACGGGGCCCGGCGGGGCCACAAGGTTGTAGAAGTCCTTGTAGGTCTCCTGGTAGTAGCCGTCGAGCCGGACCTTGGAGAGGTACGTCCCGGCGGCGTCGTACTCGCCGAAGAGCGCGGCCTTTTCGCGGCTCCACTCCGGCAGGTCGAGCTCCACGGTGGCCCCGCCGCTGCTGGCGGTGGGCACGTTCTCGTTGCTCCAGAAGTTCTCGTAGCGCCCGCCGATGGTCAGGCTGCCGATGGTCTTGTCCAGGTAGGCGGAGAAGTTGCGGTTGAGGAACGAGGAGTCGTCTATGGTGCCGCTGGGGGTCTGGCGGTCGCTGGCGTCGGTGTAGCTGCCGGAGACGCGGTAGTTGAACCCCTGGGCCGAGCCGTACACCGAGAGGTGCTCGGTGAGCCCCTCGGTGGAGGAGTCGTAGGTCACGGCGGTTTCCATCTGGATGGGCCGCTCGCCGCCCTTCTTGGTGATCACGTTGATGACGCCGCCGATGGCCTCGGAGCCGTGCAGCACGGACGCCGGGCCCTTGATGACCTCGATGCGCTCGATGTCGGCGATGTCCATGAGCAGGGCGGAGCCGTCCATGGATTTCTGCTCGGAGATCTTTTGCCCGTCGATGAGCACCACGACCCGGGAGGGGGCCTCGCCGCGTATGGTCACGCGCTTGAGCCCGGCCACGGAGCCGTCCTGCACCTGGACGCCGGGGATGTCCCGGAGCAGGTCGGCCACGGTGGCCGCGCCGCTCTGCTCGATCTGCTCGGTGGTGACCACGTCGATGGAGCTGGGGGTTTCCTTGAGCTCCTTTTCGGTGCGCGTGGCCGAGACCACCACCTGCTCCGAGCGCAGGGTGGCGGCGGTTTCCGCCCAGGAGGAGGGAACGGGGGATGCCGGAGCCAGGGCGGCCAGTGCCAGTGCCGCCATCACTATTCGCGGCAGTTTGCAAAGAACGGGGAAGGTCATGCGGAGTGCTCCATGGATTGGTGTTGATGCCAGTCGATGAGGGCCTGGGTCATGGTCACCTGCCAGAACTGCCCGGCCAGGGTCAGCTCCAGGAGGTTGCCCTCGCGGGTGAGCAGCCCGGCCTCGGCCCATTGGCCGAGCAGCGGCTCGAACACGGCGGCGTCCTCGCCGGTTTCGGCGGCCACGCGGGCGAGGTCGAGGGTCCCGGCCTCCAGTTGGCCGGTGAGGCAGCGGGACATGGCCGCGCCGCGCGGCGGCAGCATGGCCATGACCACGGGCTTGCGGCCCTGGGCGCGGGCGTCCATGTACGGCTCGTAGCCACTCTGGACAAAGTAGAACGCGCCGCCGAGGCTGCCGCCCGCTCCGGCCCCGTAGGCCAGACAGTCCGAACGGCGCTTCATGAGCGGGTTGTAGATGTTTCGCTCGCGGCTGGTGCGGCCCCAGTGGGAGATGGAGAGCCTGCGCAGGCGGTGGCGGTTCATGGTCTCCACCCCGCGCCGGAAGAGCTCGGCCTGCCCGGCCACGTCGGCCGCGGGCTTTGCCGCGCCGCTCTGGATGGCCTTGTCCAGCCTGCCCCCGGGGAAGACGTTGAGCTGATAGAGGTCGCAGCCGTCCAGCTCCAGGGAGAGGAAGGTCTCCAGGTCGCGCTCCCAGGCGTCCACGCCCTGCCCGGGCAGGCCGTAGATGAGGTCGATGACCACGGCGGCGTTGTCGTGATCGCGCAGGCGGCGGAGCGTCTCCAAGACCTCCTCGCGGCCCGCCACGCGGCCCAGGGAGCGGCGAATCTCGGTGTCGAAGGTCTGGACCCCGAGGGAGAAGCGGTTGGCCCCGGCCTCCAGGCAGGCGGCCATCTTTTCCGCGCTGAAGCCGTGCACCCGGCCTTCCACGGTGATTTCGCAGTCGTTGGCCAGGGGCAGGCCCTCGCGCAGGCCCTTGACGAGTCGGCGCAGGTCTTCCGGCTCCAGGGCCGTGGGCGTGCCGCCGCCGAGGTAGAGGGCGTGCACGGGCCCGCCGCGCAGGGCCGCGCGGCCGCGCTCCGCCTCCAGCTCGCCGAGCAGGGCGTCCACGTAGGGCGCGCTGTGGTCCTTGCGGTAGGGCGAGGAATAGAACCCGCAGTAGAGGCAGTGCGTCTCGCAGAAGGGCACGTGCACGTACGCCGCGCACTTGCCCGTGCGCTCGCGGTCCATGAGCTCCTCGTAGAGCCCCAGCGCGGCCTCGCCCTGGAGCGGCTTGCCGCCCATGCCCGCGTGGACCACGGTCTTGCGCTCGAAGGCCCCGGAGAGCGGGTCCACCCCGGTGCGGGCGAAGAACCGCTCCGGCCCGTCGCCGACGGGCTCCTTTTCGGCGGCCATGCGGATGAGCCCGAGCTTGCCCTCCGTGGAGGAGTCGGCCGGGGGCGCGTGCGGGGCGGGCCGGGCGGGGCGCTGCCCGGAGCCCGGGGAGGGGGTGGCGCTGGCGGTGTGGTTCATGTCGTTCTCCCGATGTTCATATTGAAGTTGAAATTCATTTTCAATACAAGGAGGCAAAAAAAGCGCGGGGCCCGGCCCTGCGCGCATGCCGCCTGCGCTGCGGCTCAGTCCATGGGCGGGTCGGGCAGGCCCAGGGAGGCGCGCATGGACCGCGACAGGATGTCCGCGATGCGCCCGGAGCGCTCGGGGTCGAAGCCCTGCCACTTGAGCCTTGGCAGCAGCAGGATGCGCCCCCGGAAAAAGGTCATACATTGGGCCACGATGGTCTGGCCGAGGACCACGCTCTCCAGGTCGTCCTCGGGCAGGCCGCGTGCGGCCCCGGCCAGCCGCGCGGCCACGGTGTGGAAGGGTTGGATCACCTCGTCGAAGAGCCTGCGGCGGAACTGCGGCGGCTCGATGAGCCCTTCGTTGAAGAGCACGGCCAGGAAGCGGGATTCCTCCTGGCCCGTGAGCACGCGGATCATGTGCTGGACCAGATCGTGGAGCACGGCCGCGAGGCGGGGCGCGTCGCACGGTTCATCCAGCTCGGCCCGGGCGTGCTCCAGCACGGGGCGCATGACCCGGGTCCACTCGCCCAGGCAGTGGTCGAAGATGGCCTCGCAGAGTCCGTCCCGGCCGCCGAAGTGGTAGTTGATGGCCGCGTGGTTGACCCCGGCCTCGCGGGCCAGCATGCGGCTGGTGATCTCGTGGCCGTTGTGCTCGCCGAAGAGGCGCGCCCCGGCGGCGATGAGCCTCGGGCGGGTGTCGTTGTCTTTCTGCGGCGTGGCGATCATGGTATTTTCCCGGGCGGCGGTGTTGCGGTCGTCGTCGTTTCCGTCGCGTGGAACCCTGGATACCCCGCCGGGTTCCGGTTGTCAACCATCTGGTTGAACCAAACGGTTAAACCGGGTGGTTGCAAGGTGGGTGTGGTTTTATGTACCTTAATTTATTGATAAATATTGTTTTTTGAGGCGGGCAGGGGCGGAGCGGCATGGCTTCGTGTATGGATTGACAATTCGTGCCACGGGCGGCTAGCCTCTCAGGCGGTGGTTCTCCCGCGAGAGGGAGGAGGGAACCCGGTGCGAATCCGGGGCGGACCCGCCGCTGTGATCCGGCCTGGCCTGAAGCGCCAGGAGCGCGGCGCTCCTCGAAGCCACTGCCCCAGGGGCGGGAAGGCGGGGCGCTCGTCCGGTCAGCCAGAAGACCTGCCATCGCGCGTCCCCGGGCAACGGGTATTTGCCGGAGAGGGGATGCGGCACCCGGCTCGCGGCCAGCCCGCGACCAGCCCGCCCCCGGGCCGCGCCCTTGCCGCTCCTCCCCCGTTCGTTTTCCGCCACACCATCCCCAGGAGGGGTCCTCCATGTGTACCGACGGCCACGATCAGCATCACGATCACCATCATGGGCACCATCATGACCATCACGGCCATCACCATGACCACCATCATGACCACCACCATGGCCACCATGGCCGCTCGCGCCCGGCCAGGCCCGGCATTCTGCTGGCGGCTTTCGGCGTGGCCCTGCCCGAGGCCCGCGCCGGGTACGAGGCCATGGACCGCGAGGTGCGCGAGCGTTTTCCCGGCGTGCCCGTGCGCTGGGCGTACACGGCGCACAAGATCCGCCGCAAGCTCGCGGCGCGCGGCTTCGAGCACGACTCCGTGGCCGTGGCCCTCTCGAAGCTGCACGACGAGGGCGTGACCCACCTGGCCGTGCAGTCGCTGCACACGGTTCCGGGGGTGGAGTACCACTGGACCCTGGACCAGGCCCGGGCCCACCTCCACCCGCGCAAGGGGTTCCTGGAGGTGCATATGGGCAACCCGCTGCTCATGGCCGGGGGCGACCTGCGCGCCGCCGCGGATGCCCTGGCCGGGTACGCCGCCGCGCCGGGGGCCGAGGCCCGCGCCCCGGGCGAGGCCCTGGTGCTGGTGGGCCACGGCACCTACCACGAGGGCCACCGCCGCTACCTCGACTTCGAGGCCCTGGTCCGCGAGGCGGACCCGCTGGCCTTCCTGGGCACGCTCATGGGCGAGCCCGGCTGCGGGGAGGTCGTCTCCCGCCTGCGGGAGGCCGGGGCGCGGCGCGTGCTGCTGCTGCCGTTCATGAGCGCGCCGGGGCACCACGTTCGCGTGGACGTGGCAGGAGACGCTCCCGGCTCCTGGAAGAGCAGGCTGGAGGCCGAGGGGTTCGAGGTCCGCGTGCGCATATCCGGGACCATGGACCACGCTGCCTACCGCGCCCAGTGGCTGGCCCACCTGGAGGCGGCCTGCGACGCGGCGCATCCGGCGCATCGGGCGTCGTCGTCGGGTGTTGTTGGCGCGTAGGTTTTCGGGCAAGGGGGCGTCAGCCCTTATGCAAGGATGCGTCAGCCCTTATGCAAGGATGCGTCAGCCCTTATGCAAGGAGGCGTCAGCCCTTATTCAAGGATGCGTCAGCCCTTATTCAAGGATGCGTCAGTCCTAATGCAAGGATGCGTCAGCCCATTTCGTGATGGTGTCAGTCTTTTGGGGGGGAGGCCAGCCGGGCCCGGAGCGGGCCGTTCAGGTCGCGCACGGACGCGCGCTCCACGAACCGGGGCTCCACGCGTATGACCCCTCCCCGGGTGCGGTTGCTGTCCAGCCGGTCCACCAGGGCGTCCACGGCCAGGGCCGCGATCTCGCTCTTGGGTTGGTGCACGGTGGTCAGCGGCGGGGTGGTGTAGCGGGAGAGGTAGATGTCGTCGTAG
>JBFWJM010000247.1:0-5139 GCA_050253205.1 Desulfovibrionaceae bacterium | reverse complement strand
GCCGGGGCCTTCACCGGGGCGGCGGGCCGCCGCAAGGGCCGCTTCGAGCTGGCGGATGGGGGCACGCTCTTCCTGGACGAGATCGCCCAGCTCTCCCTGCCCGCCCAGGAGAAGATCCTGCGGGCCGTGGAGTACGGCGAGTTCGAGCGGGTGGGCGGCTCGACCCCGGTGGCCGTGTCCGTGCGGGTGGTGGGGGCCACCAATGCAGACCTCCCGGCCCTGGCCGCCGAGGGGCGTTTCAAGCGCGACCTGCTCGACCGCCTCGGCTTCGAGGTGCTGACCCTGCCGCCGCTTCGAGAGAGGGAGGGCGACGTGGAACTGCTGGCCGCGCACTTTGCCGCGCGCATGGGCGTGGAGCTGGGGCTGGACGCCGCGCCGGAGTTCTCCGAAGCGGCCGGGGCCGCGCTGCTGGCCCACCCCTGGCCCGGCAACGTGCGCGAGCTCAAAAACGTGGTGGAGCGCGCCGTGCTCCGTGCGGCCGCCGACGAGGGCGGGGCCGTGGTCATCCGCGAGTTGGTCTTCGACCCCTTTGCCTCGCCCTGGCGGCCCGCCGCAGCCGTTGCCGCAGTGAATCCGGTTCCAGCAGCGGCTTCAGCAACGGTTTCATCAACGATTTCAGCAAGGGCTTCATCAGGGGCTTCATCAGGGGGGTCGGGCAAAGGGACACCCCCCGAGTCCGCTCTGCCGCTCAAGGAGGCCGTGGCCTCCCTGGAGCGCGCCCGCCTGGCCGAGGCCCTGGCCCGGGCGCGGCACAACCAGCGCCGGGCCGCCGCGCTGCTCGGCCTGACCTACGACCAGTTCCGGGGATTGTACCGCAAACATGCCGACCAGTTGGCCGGCGGCGAGGAGAAGGAATGAACCTCAAGCTCTATCAGGTGGACGCCTTCACCACCACGCCGTTTGCGGGCAACCCCGCCGGGGTGGTGCTCGGCCCGGACGGGGAGCCCGCCCAAGGCCTCTCCGAGGGGCTCATGCAGGCCATTGCCCGGGAGCTCAACAACTCCGAGACCGCCTTTGTGCTGCCCGCCGAGGGGACGGACCAGGCTCCGAACCACGACGTGCGCGTACGCTTCTTCACCCCCACCATGGAGGTGCCCGTCTGCGGCCACGCCACCATCGCCGCGCATTACGTCCTGGCGCGGGCCCGGGGGCTGCGTTCGGGCACGGTGGTCCAGCTCACGGGCGCGGGCGCGTTGCCCGTGGAGATAGAGGAGCGGGAAGGCGACCTGGCCGTGACCATGACCCAGGGGGCCATCGAGATATCCCCACCGCTGGACATGAAGACCGAGCTGGAGCTGCTGCGGGCGCTGGGCCTGCTGGAGTCGGACCGCAACGCGCGATTCCCGGTTCGCGTGGCCTCCACGGGCCACTCCAAGGTCATGGTCGGCATCAACTCCCGCGCGGCCCTGAACGGGCTCAAGCCGAACATGGCCGCGCTCACGGCGCTGAGCAGGAAGATCGGCTCGAACGGGTACTTTGTATTCACCATGGATTCGGACGATCCCGACGTGCTGGTGCACGGGCGCATGTTCGCCCCGGCCATCGGCATCCCCGAAGACCCGGTGACGGGCAACGCAAACGGCCCGCTGGGCGCGTATCTCGTGGGTTGCGGATTTGCGCGGGGTAAGGAGCAATTCTCGTTCACCGCGCAGCAGGGCGAGGCCTGCGGCAGGCCCGGGCGCATGCTCGTGCGGGTGGACATCGCCGAGCGCAAGCCCGCGCGCGTGCGCATCACCGGGCGTGCGGTGGTGGTGTTCGAGGCGGAGCTGAACGTCTGAGCCTATTCAAGACAACTATCATCCAAGTGAGGGGACAATGTCAGATCAGTATGAAGCATATCAGCGTTCGCTTTACCTAAAAGACCAATTTAGGATGCGTGAACATGAAAGGTATATCGCTGCACAGGGAGCTTATCAAGAAACCGCAAAGCGATATTATCAAGTGATGGTCACCATAGGATATTTAGGGTTTCTTGCTATCTGGGCAGGCGTGAACACAAATATATCAGTAGATAGTCGTAATTGGTCGGCTCTATTAATGATGCTTTCGGCAATGATATTTATTGTGTATGAGCTTGTTGCCTCGTTTGTAGCGATGCACAAGGTTAATGATATTTCGGAACATGTTAAAAAAATTGATGATGCATGCAGTAATGGGAACGAAGAGCTATACGTTCATCTTATGCATGTCCGTAGTGTAATCTTGAATAAACAAGAGATTTTTGAGAGACGGGTCACGCCTTGGGTGTTTGTTGTTTCAGCTCTATTTGGAGTTTCATCGGGTGTGGTGCTTATTGTCGGATTGGTACAAGCCGAGATGCCAGGTTTTTGGGCGTGGGTTAGGTCATTGATTTGAAGTCTGAACGCCCCCTCCCCCGCGCGTTCATGACCCCCCTGAGCGTCACCGACACCAGCACCACGGCCCCGCCTGCAACGGCCCATGGGCCGGGCAGCTCGCCGTAGCCCAGGGCCACCCACACGGGGTTGAGGATCGGCTCAAGCGTCATGATCAGGATCGCCTCCAGCGCGCCCAGCCGCCGGATGGCCCAGCAATAGAGCGCCAGGGACACGCCCTGCTGCACCACGCCGAGATACGCCAGGCCGAGCCAGCCTGCCGCGCCCGGCCAGCCCGAAAAGAGAAACGGCAGTCCCGCCAGCGCCGTGAAAACGTGCCCCAGGGTCACGGACCAGACCAGGGCCATGGGCGAGGCGTCCTTTTGCGCGCGCATGCACAGGGTGAACACCGCGTAGCAGAGCCCCGTGCCCAGGGCCACGACGTTGCCCCAGAGCCCGGTGGGCGAGAGGCGGTCGAGGAAGAAGAGCACCATGCCCCCGGCCGTGAGCGCCAAAAACGCCCAGTCCGCGCGCCGGGTGCGCTCGCCCAGCACCAGCGGGGCCAGGAGCGCCACGTACACCGGAGCCGTATAGGCCAGCAGGATGGCGTTGGCCGAGGTGGTCAGCTTGGTGGCCACCACGTTGGTGGTCAAGAGGCCCGCATAGCCCAGGCCCGCGCCCAGGGTGGTGCCCAGAGTGGCTGCCTTGGTGGCCGGGAAGAGCCGGAGGCGGGGGCGCTGCGCGTTCTCGTCATTGCCCGCGTGATTGCCCGCGCCATGGCCCGTCCGTTTGCCCTTCAGATCGGACTTCAGGCCGGATTTCCGCCCGGACTTCAGGCCACCCCCCAAGCCCCTCCCCAATCCAAAAATGGCCAGGAGCGTGAGCGCGGCCAGCGCGCTGCGCACCCCGGTGATGGCCATGGGGTGCCAGTCCACCAGCTTGATGGCCAGCCCCCCGGAGCTCCACATGAGCGCTGTGGCGGCCATGAGCAGGGCGGCCCTGCCGTGTTCGGTCATGGTGCGGCGTCTCTTCTCGGGTTGGAGGAAAACGATAATCCGCTGCGCTAGCGCAAAAACCTTCCCCCCTCGCGGACAACAAGGTCCGCGCCGGGCCGGGGGTTGTTTTGCGCATTGCACCGCATCATTGTTGAACAGCCTGGATGGTTGCGCTTTGGAGAGGGCGGTTATGGGAAACGGGCAGAAGCAGCGGGAAGGGGGCGCGATGTCCGTCAGGGCGCCATGCGGATCTTGACCACGACCTTGTGCAGCTCGCGGCCGTCCCCGTCCATGGCGATCATGGGCAGGTGGGCGTCCTCGGGAAAGAACAGCGCGAAGCGCCCGGGCCGGACCTTGATCCAGGCTTCGGGCGCGTCGGGGTAGAAGTCCACGTCCGCCCGGGGGTCGTCGCCGGGCTCCCTGGGCAGCGCCGGGCCCAGGGCTGCGCGCGGGGCCCAGCCCATGGTGTCCGTCCCGCTGATGACGTATTGCAGGTCCGCGTAGCGGTCGTGGGTCTCGATGCGCGCGGCGGGGTCGCGGTCCGGGTCGCGCCCGGGCCCCCGGATGACCACGGCATACAACGCAGCGTCACTCTCGCCCTCCTGTGCGGGGTCGATCTCCACCCGGCCCGTGGGCAGGGCGGCGAGGTCCGCGCGCTCCAGGAAGGCGAAGGCGCGCGCCAGGGCCGGGTGCAGCCCGTGGCAGGCGGGGTGGGCTTCGAGCCTGTCGAGGATCATGACTTCATGTTCACGTATTGCAGGGGCAGGCCGTAGTCGGCGTCGCGCATGAGCTGGATCACGGCCTGGAGGTCGTCGAGCTTCTTGCCCGTGACGCGCACCTGCTCGTCCTGGATGGCGGCCTGGACCTTGAGCTTGGTGTCCTTGATGGCCTTGACCATCTTCTTGGCCGTGTCCTTGTCGATGCCCTCCCTGAGGGTGATCTCCTGCTTGAGCTGGCCCTTGCTCGTGGGTTCGGGCTCGGCGAACTCCATGCACGCGGAATCCACCTTGCGCCGGGTGAAGTGGGTGATGAGCATGTCGCGCAGGGCCTTGATCTTCATCTCGTCCCCGGTGACGAGGCTGATCTTCTTGTCCTTGCGGTTGAGGTCGAGCTCGGTGTTCACGCCCCGGAAGTCGAAGCGCGTCAGCACTTCCTTCTTCACGTTGTTCACGGCGTTGTCCACTTCCTGGAGGTCGATCTGGCTGACGATGTCGAAGGAGGGCATGGCGGGTCCTCGGGTTGGTGTCCTGGGTTATTTCACGCGGTACGGCGTGGCGTATTTCTTTTCGGGGTGGATGCGGCCCTGGGCCTCCAGCTTGCGCACGAGCTGGTCCGTGGCCGCCAGGATGTCGGGGTCGCCCTTGATGCGCGGGCGTTCGGCCCCCCAGCCGTCCACCATGTCCGGGTCCTTCACGGAGAGGTGCACGATGGAGGAGAAGAACCGCCGCAGGTTGATGAGCAGGCTGAAGGGCTCCTGGTCGCGCGAGAGGTCGAGGGCCTCCATGGACTCGAAGCTCACCTCGAAGGGCTCCTGGATGCGGGGGTCGAAGGTCAGGTCGTCGTTCCAGAGGTAGCGCATGGGCAGCCTGCGCGTGGTCTCGGCCACGTAGCTGGCGTATTGCCGGGGGCTGCCCCGGTGCAGGGAGTAGAGGTCGTCCAGCGCGCCCTTGAAGCAGATCTTGAGATATTCGTCCAGCTCGCGGAAATAGACCGACTCCTCGTCCTCCACCAGGTCGAATTCGTAGGGGATGCCCTGGTTCTCGGGCATGGAGAGCAGGGCCAGCATGGTCATGATCTCCTCGATGGTGCCG
>JBFWJM010000246.1:0-5182 GCA_050253205.1 Desulfovibrionaceae bacterium | reverse complement strand
CGCGTGGTCCGCGCCGGGCACGACCCCATCCTGGCCATTGCCCCAGGTAGTTCGGACGTGCGCGTGATCGCCGGGCAGGGCTGCCTGCCCCTGGGCATCGATCCCTCCAGGACCTGCCTGGAAACGAGAGAGCGCCTGGACCCCGGGACGTTGCTCCTGCTTGGCACGGACGGCATCTGGGAGGCCGAGAACAAGCAGGGGGAAATGTTCGGCAAGGAGCGCCTCATCGAAATCGCCCGCAAGCACGCCGACTCCGGCCCCCAGGGCGTGGTGGACGCCGTCTTCGATTCACTTGACCGCTTCGTGGGGTCCAGAGGCTTCCAGGACGACGTGACCCTCGTGGTCATCCACGTGCTGCCGACCGGCTGACAGCACACAATAACCCGATCAAGTTGTTTTCCGCATTGCCAGACACCTCGTGGTATATTAATGTCTCAACATCACCATACCGCAGGCAAAGGGGAAGCACATGAGCCAGGTTGAAGCGGAACAGAAGATCCTGTTGGAGAGCGGCACCAACGAGGTGGAAATCCTGGAGTTTTTCCTCGGCGGCCAGAGTTACGGCATCAACGTCTCGAAGATCCTGCAGATCATCACCTACGACGAGGAATTCCTCACCGAGACGCCGGAATCGCCCGTTGCCATGCCCGGGGTGCTTCTGTGGCGGGAAAAGACGATCCCCTTCATCGACCTTTACAAGGCTCTGAACATCGACGTGCGGCAGAACGTGGAGCGGCCCATCGTACTGGTGACGGAATTCAACGGGCTGGTCTGTTGTTTCCTCATCGACGGCGTCAACCGCATCCATCGCATCAGCTGGGACAGGATCGACTCCATGAATTCGTACCTCGACCAGTTTTCCTCCCGGTTCACAGGCTCGGTGCACGTGGATGAAAAGGACGTCTTGCTGGTGGACTTCGAATTCCTCGTGGCGGAGCTCTTCCCGGAAACCAAGCTCGGCTACGGCAGCGCCATCGAGATTCCCCACGACGTGACCCCCGAGACGCGCGGACAGATGCACATCGTCCTGGCAGAGGATTCGCCCTTCATCCGCCACGCCATCATCGACCTGCTCAAGCAGGCGGGCTACTCCCAGGTCGCGGAATTCGAGAACGGACAGATCGCCCTGCAGCACCTCATGGGCCTGAAGGGCAAGGCCCAAGACGAAAACCGCCCCCTGGGCGAGCTTGTCAGCCTGGTCATCTCCGACATCGAAATGCCGCAACTCGACGGGCTGACCCTCTGCCGCAAGCTCAAGAACGACCCGCCCTACAGCAGAACGCCTGTGGTCATCTTCAGCTCGCTCATCAACGAGCAGATGATCGACAAGTGCAACGATGTCGGCGCGGACGCGCACATCACCAAGCCCCAGATGGGCATGCTGGTGCAGACGCTCGACCACCTGCTCTTTGGCGCGGAGCCGCCGAAGTAGGCCGCTATTCGTCGAAGAGCTTGTCCGCTTCGTCGTAGACATACTTCATGTACATCATCTTGGGCGAACCGCCCATGGCCACGGCCAGCAGGGCCGCGTCGATGATCTCGTCCCTGGTCGCGCCCTTGACGGCCGCGTTCTGCACGTGGAGCGAGATGCACATGTCGCACTGGGAGAGGATCGAGCAGGCGATGAGGATCAGGCTCTGGTACTTGCCCTCGATGGTGCTGCCCTTCTTGATGGTCTCGGTGAAGTCCCGGTACGACTTGTAGACGTCGCGGCGGTTCTTGTTCATCTGCCGGAAGAGGTCCGTGGCGCGCTCGGCGGGTTCCTGGCTCATGGGTGCTCCTTGCGGATGGTGGTTGCGGCGGGCGCTCCCGAACCTCGCCGGGACACCGCCGCCACAAGGCTGACCCGGGCGCGGCCGGGTGTCAACCGCCACCACAGGGCTTATCCCGCCGTCGGCGCTCCGCAGGCGGCAGGCCGCTCCAGCAGATCATCGCCCATCAGGACCACCATCCCAAGAAATCCGGCACATTGCGCGCGAGAGAATGCTCCCCCCCGTTGCCGGTCGATGCGCGTCGCCCGTTTGATGGGCGATCTTTTATCACATGAACCCGGTGCCGTAGAGCGTGGACCTGCGGCTCCAGAACTCCTCCATCCCCTTGCGGGTGAACCGCGCCTGGGCGTAGGCGAGGTCCTTGGTATCCTGCCCGGGGAGGTAGAGCAGCAGGAGCAGCTCCTTGGAGTCGCCCATCTCCTCGCGGAAGATGGTGGCGCAGAAATCGCGCAGGGCGTCGTCCGTGGGCACCACGGTGACGTCGAGATAGATGCGGACCTCCAGGCGGCCGATGGTCTGGCTGGAACTGCGGTCGCGCTCGATGACGCCGTAGCGGAAGCCGTGGCGCACCTTGTCCGCCACGGGAACGGGCCCCTTGTGCGGGGCGTCGCCCTGGCTGTCGGGGCTCAGGACCATGCGCTCCCGGCCGTCCGCCGTGGAGGACGGCTCGCCCCCGGAACCTCCCGGAGCGGCGCGCACCGCCGCCGTGAGGCTCGCGGGGCCGTTGGTGGCGGGTTTCGGGCTGGCTGGCGTTGGGCTGGCAGGCTGCGGTACGGATTGCTGGGCAGCTGGCTGCTCCGTGCTTTCGGCCTCTTGCGCAGAAGGAGCGGCCGGGACGTCCTCTCTGGCGTCCTCTCTGGCAGGAGGCTCGGTGAGCACCTTGGGCAGCACCGCCTCCCCGCTGCCGGGTTCCGGCTCCTGGGCCCTGGCCAGCAGGCTGTGGGCATTGAGCTCCCCGGTGGGCTCGTCGAGCAACGGGGCGTAGATGTAGCCCAGAGCACGAGCCTCGTCGCGCACGGATGCCTCCACCGGGAAGACCGCGTACCAGCCGCGCTGGAGGAAATCCACGCGGATGGTCTCGCCCACGTCGATGGTGGATACCAGGGCAGAGCCCGCAGTGCGTTCCTCGCGCACGTTGGCCCGGCGCGAGAGGGTCACGAGCTTGCCCCACTCGGCGGCCTGTTCGGGCTGCATGGGCCTGGGCTCCAGGTGTGGGGCCTCGGGCTTGGCCTGCTGGGCGGGGCGGGCCACGGCGAGAGGAGCGGGGGCGGGGGCAGGCTGGCTCGCCCCCCGGCCCGACGCGGCGATCTGCTCCTGCGTAGCCGGGGAGAGGTATTTCTCGCGCACGTAGCCCATGGCGCGGCCGACGTCTCGCCTTGTCTCCCCGGGTTGGAACACGGCGGTCCAGTCGCCGTCGGAAAAATCGACCCGGACCACCTGCCCGGGCTGGAGCGTGACCATGTGCGCGCTGTTGCGGGTGCGCTCCTGGCGGACGTTGAGCATGCCGCTCGGGGCCATGAGTCGCCCCCAGGAGGCCCCGGCCCCCTCGGGCGCTGGTTCGAGGTATTTTTCCTTCACGTAACCGAGGGCGCGGGTCTCCTCGCGGCGTTCCTCGTTCACGGAAAACACGGCCACCCAGTCGCCGTCGGAAAAGTCGGCCCGGACCTTTTCGCCGGGCATGATGGTGGTCACGCGGTCGGTGTTGAGCGAGCGGCCGTGGCGCACGTTGAGCGGGCGCGACGGGGTCATGACCTTGCCCCAGCCCTGGGCCAGGGCCTCGCCCCAGTTCAGATTCATGGTCAGGCTCACGGCCAGGTTCATGACCAGGGCAAGGGCCAGAAGCAGGAGGATGGAAAGAAGTCGCTTCACGGTCATGTCGTCAATTCCCGTTCATGTCCTGGATGATCAGATCCGTGAGGTCGGCGGTCTCGTCGATGTAGCCCACGATGTTCGGGTCCGTGAGCACCATGGAAAAGCCCCGCTCCCGGGCCACCTTGCGCAGGCTGTCGTCCGCGTGCCGGAGGATGAACTGGATGAGCCGGGCCTCCTCGTAGCGCAGGTCCTCGTTGCTCTTCTTCACCAGCTCGTCGTGTTCGGCATACAGTCGCTTGAGCCGCTCGCGCAGGGCCTCCTCCTCGTCCTCGTTCAGGCCCGTGCCCGAGAGCTCCTTCTTGAGCTCGTTGATGCGCTGGGCCGAGCGGGAGATGGCGTCGTCCTTTTCCTTGCCGAGCCGGGCGAGGTCTTCCTGCGCGGTCTTGCCCACGCGCGTTTCCTCCAGCAACCGCTGGGTATTGACAAAGCCCACGCCTCCCTGGGCCTGGGCGCCGAGGGGCACCGCAAGCAGGAGCAGCACCGCAAGCAAGGGGGAAAACAACCGGACGGACGTTGACAACATATAGAAATATATCCTCATTTGTGATTTTGCTGAAGTGTATCTTGAAATTCCCGGCCTGTCGAGACGGACGGCACCACGGCATGCTGGCCGAGGCTGGGTCATGGGCACCGCTAGAGCATGTTCACCGGGTCGAGGTCCAGGTGCAGCCGCAGGGCCCGGGGGGCCGGGTTCCACTGCCACAGCCGCGCATACACGGCCCTGATGGCCTGCCAGTCCTGGGCCTTGAGCAGGCAGTGGAAGCGATTCTTCCCGCGCAGCCGGGCCAGGGGCGCGGGAGCCGGGCCGAGCACGGCGACCCCGGCGGCCTGGGCCGCCTCCCGCAGGATGCGCGTGGCCTCCGGCAGGAGCGCGCCCGCCTCGGCATCGTCCGCCTCGTGGCTGAGGCGCACGAGCCCCAGGCGGGAGAACGGCGGATACCCGAAGCGCCTGCGCCGCTCGATCTCCCTGTCGTAGAACGATTGATAGTCCGCCGCGAGCACGTCGGCCCAGATGGGGTGGTTCGGGTTGCGCGTCTGGATGAGCACCCGGCCCGCCGAGCCTCCCCTGCCCGCGCGCCCGGAAACCTGTACCAGAAGCTGGAAGGTCCGCTCCATGGCCCGGTAGTCCGGCAGGTTGAGCCCCAGGTCGCCATCGGCCACCACCACCAGCGTGACCCCCGGGAAGTGGTGCCCCTTGGAGAGCATCTGCGTGCCCACCAGCACCTGCGCCCTGCCCTCGGAAAACTCGCAGAGCAGGTCTTCCAGGCGCTCCTGGCGGCGGGTGGAATCGCGGTCCATGCGCAGCACGCCCGTGCCCTCGGGCAACACGCGGCCCAGGTATTCCTCGATGCGCTCCGTGCCGCCGCCCATGGGCAGGTGCGCGGCCCCGCCGCAGGTGGCGCAGAGGCAGGGGTACGGCACGCTGAGCCCGCAATAATGACAGACGAGACGCTCGCGGCCCTTGTGGTAGGTGAGCCCCACGTTGCACGACGGGCACTTGGCCGCCTCGCCACAGCCCGTGCAATACATCACCGGGG
>JBFWJM010000245.1:0-5220 GCA_050253205.1 Desulfovibrionaceae bacterium | reverse complement strand
GCCGGAGAATGGAATTGACCACCTCCTGGTCCGGGTTGATGAGCCGGGAGATGGACATGGGCTCCCCGGTGAGCAGTTCGCGGTGGTCGGCGAAGCCTTCGTCCCTGGCCCGGGCCAGCAGGGTGATGTTCGGGTTCAGCCGCTTGGCGAAGTAGCAGGCCATGAGGTTGGTCTCGTCCGAATCCGTGACGGCGAGCAGGATGTCCGCGCCCTTGACGCCCGCATCCTCCAGCACGCGCGGGCTGGAGCCCGAGCCGAGCATGGTCTGCACGTCGAGCGTCTCGGCCACGCGGGTGAGCGCCTCGGCCCTGGTGTCCACCACCACGACCTCCTTGTTCTCCACCGCGAGCCGCCTGGAAATATGGTAGCCGACCTCTCCGGCCCCGACGATGATGATCCGCAATGCTGGCTCCTTGCCGCTTCGGCGTTTCAGGACAGCAGGTTTTTACGCTGGAAAGACGGAAGACGCAACATGCCGAGAACCCGGCCCGCGCCCCGAGACCTCGGTGCGCCCTTAATGCGCACCGATTCCTGAAAACACGGGCTCATTCTGATGCCGATGTTATTATAACTCCCAAGAAACCGTATTTTCACGACAAGAATTTGACTTAAGTCAAAAAAAAATGCTTCCATCCGATATATGTGAAAACCAGTACAACCGTCCTGCCCGTTTTTCGAGTTGAACCATACGCGGAGCGTGCCCATGAAAGCTTCCTGGAAGGCCACCCTTCTCATCGCCGTCGGCGTGATTGTCGGCTTCCCCATCTTCTCCATGACCTACTACACCATGGTGCGCACCTCCACGCCGGAGTTTTGCTCCATGTGCCACGAGATCGAGCCCGCGTACAACGCCTGGCGCACCTCCACCCACGTGAACAACGCCCAGGGCCTGGTTGCGGACTGTATGGACTGCCACCTCCCCGCCCCGCACGACACCTTCAACTTCTTCTTCGCCAAGACCATGCACGGGCTGAAGGATGTGGGCGTGCACCTGGCCACGGGCGGGGACGACTACGACCGCGCCGAGATGCGCCTGGCCGCGTATGATTCCATCAAGAACGACCAGTGCCTGAAGTGCCACCGCAACATCGCCAACATCCCCGGCAACAGGGGAGCCAGCATGGCCCACCGCTCCGTGCTCTGGCCCATGCCCGGCATGGAGAAGAAGTGCACGGACTGCCACCGCAATCTCGTGCACGTTGACCGCGAAGTTTACGGCTACAAGCAGCACCTGCCGCCCTACCGGGCCACGGGCATGGCCCAGCTGGTGCGCTCCCCGGCCCAGTGAGCTCGGGCCGCCACCCCTTTTCCCCAACCCTTGAGGAGGCGTTGAGCATGAAGAGAATCCCCCTTTGGACCCTGGCCCTGCTGCTGCTCGGCATGGCCCTGGCGCCCGGCGCTTCGGCGCAGAACATCCCGAAAGTCAAGGAGTTCCGCATCGAGCGGGGCATGCCGCCCCAGGCCGTGGCCTGCATCGAGTGTCACAAGCAGGAATCGCCCGGCATCTTCGCGGACTGGGCCATGAGCCGCCACGCCTCGGCCAACGTCACCTGCCTGGACTGCCACCAGGCCCAGGAGACGGACAAGGACGTGAGCCAGGCGCACTACAAGCAGTATGAACGCTCCGACACCAAGTGGGGCGTGGCCGAATACAAGATTCCCGTGGCCGGGCCCGTGACGCCCAAGGACTGCTCCCGCTGCCACCCGGACGAGGCCATGCAGTATGCCCGCTCCAAGCACGCCAACACCCTGGAGATCATCTGGAAGATCGACCCCTGGATGCGCCAGGGGCAGAACAGCGACATCGAGCGCGCCAGCGGCTGCCTCGTGTGCCACGGCACCGTGCTGGAGCTGGACGAGAACGGCGTCATGAAGGCCGAAACCTGGCCCAACGTGGGCGTCGGCCGGGCGAACATGGACGGCAGCTTCGGCTCCTGCACCAGCTGCCACACGCGCCACCGCTTCTCCGTCATGGAGGCGCGCAAGCCCGAGGCCTGCGGCCAGTGCCACCTCGGCCCGGACCACCCGCAGATCGAGATCTTCATGGAATCCAAGCACGGCGACATCTACACCGCCTTCGGCGACCAGTACAACTGGGACGCCGCCCCCGGCACCTGGACCCCCGGCGTGGACTACCGCGCGCCCACCTGCGCCTCCTGCCACATGTCCGGCTCCGGCTCGGTGATGACCAGCCACGACGTCACCGAACGGCTCTCCTGGGAAATCCAGGCCCCGGTGACGGTCCGCCCGCAGGACTTCGCCGCCTTCCCCGCCAAGACGGACTGGCGGACCGAGCGCGAAAAGATGCAGGAAGTCTGCAACCAGTGCCACTCCGCCACCTGGACCAAGGGCCACTACACCAAGCTCGACGCCGTGGTGAAGCAGTACAACGACGTCTACGCCAAGCCCTCCAAGGCCACGCTCGACGAGCTGTACGCGGCCGGGGTGCTCGACCCCACCAAGTTCTTCGACGAGGAGCTGGAGTGGGAGTTCTACGAGCTCTGGCACCATGAAGGCCGCCGCGCGCGCATGGGCACGGCCATGATGGCCCCGGACTATGCGTGGTGGCACGGCTTCTACGAGTGCAAGAAGCGGCTGAACAGGTTCAACCAGCTGGCCGAGGAGGCCCTCGCCCATGGCAAGCCCGTGTGGAAGGCGAACCCCTCGCCCTCCTCCGGCGGCAACACCGTGCGCCCGCCCCAAATCCCGGGCGACTAGGCCGGGCGATTAGGCCGGAAAACTGGCCGGAAAAAGAGGCCGGCCATATCCCGCCGGGCCTGAACACGGGCCGACGGCCAGCGCCAGCCGCCCCATGACAGCAACCCAAACGAAAGCCCCCGCTCCGGCGGGGGCTTTTCATCATTCGTGGCGCGGGGGGGGTCAGGCTGCCCGGCGTTCCTTTTCCCGGGCCCTGCGCCAGGCCACCACGTCCGCCACGGCGAGCACGGGCAGCCCGCGCGCTTCGGCGAAGGCCACGATCTCCGGCAGCCGGGCCATGGTGCCGTCGTCGTTGGTCAGCTCGCAGAGCACGCCGCAGGGCGGCAGCCCCGCCAGGCGCATGAGGTCCACGGTGGCCTCGGTGTGCCCGCCGCGCTCCAGCACGCCGCCCGGCCGCGCCCGCAGGGGGAAGACGTGCCCCGGCCGGTTCAGGTGCTCGGGCCGCGCGCCCTCGGCCGTGGCGGCCTTGACGGTGGTCACGCGGTCCGCCGCGCTCACTCCGGTGGTCACGCCCTCGGCCGCCTCGATGGTCACGGTGAAGGCCGTGCGGTTGGCGCTGGTGTTGCGCTCCACCATGGGCGGCAGGGCCAGGCGCTCGGCGTGCTCGTCCGTGAGGCAGAGGCAGACGATGCCGCTGCAATGGCGGATGAGCTGGGCCATCTGCGCGGCGGTGAGCGAGCTGGCCGGGAAGATGAGGTCGCCCTCGTTCTCCCGGTCCTCGTCGTCCACCACCAGGACGCCGTTTCCGGCGGCCAGCGAGGCGAGCCCGCGCTCCACGCGCTGTTCGGGGGTTCCAAAACGGTTCAAAAGGGACTGATTCACAGCGAAACTCCTTGTGGTTTGCCAGAATCAGGGCGTAGGGACAGCCAGCCGCGCAGGGACGCGCGGCCATACGCACCCCAGAGCGGGGCGCACAGTGCTGCCTGGTTCTCTTCCATCCGGACTGTCACCGTCGGCTCCGGCATCGCACCGGATCTGCTGACCCCCCTCCCCGATGGAGGGGGCGCTCGCGGGCTCGGCCCCGGGCATCCGCCCCGGGTCATACCGCCGGTGGGGAGTTGCACCCCGCCCTGAGAACAAGTGGTGAGAAAATAACCCCATGGCCCAGGATGTCAAGCCCGGCATCCGGCTCGCCGCCGGGTTCCCCCTCTGCCCCGCGCGCCGCCGTGCTTCAGGCCCGGCGGCCCCAAAGTGGCCTTGCCGCCTCCCTTGCCGCAACGGATCAACTTACCCTTGGCACATCCCCGCTCAAGCCCCGCCCGAAGGAATCAGCTTCTTAAACAGAAGAAGCGGCATCGAACAGGGGCGAGGCCGCACCTATTCCGCGAATCCCTTACAGGAGAAACCACATGGAACACGTTGCGGACTTCATCAACCAGATCATCATTCCCGCGCTCAGCGCGGTCTTGTGCATCCTGCGGCTCATTCGTTTGCTGCGCGGAAGGTGACGGCAGCAGGACGGACGCCGTCCGTCCGGAGCGGGGTGAGTGGACCATTCGGCGCAACGCGGCCCGGCCCCGGACACCGCGAGGATGTCCCGGGCCGGGCCCAAAGAGTAGGGGTAACGGAGCCAACGGGGATTTCCCGGGTGGCCCCTACAGCAAAGCGGCCTTCACCTGTTCGATGTCCTGCTTGGCCATGAACCGCGAAACGCGCAGGCGCGGGCCCGAGTGCTCCGTGTAGTAATCCATGAAGCGGTCGGTGAGGTCCACGGCCTGCTCTGGCGTGAGCCCGGAGGCCAGCTCCTCGCCGATGCGCGGCCTGCCAGCGGCCGAGCCGCCCACCACCATGGTCCAGCCGTCCTTCTTGCCGATGAAGCCGATGTCCCGCATCCAGGACTCGCCGCAGCACATGGGACAGCCGGACACGCCGAGCTTGACCTTGGCCGGGGAATCGCGGCCCACGAAGAGCTTTTCCAGCTCCGTGCCCAGGCCCAGCGAATCCTGGATGCCGAGCTTGCACACGGCCGTGCCCGGGCAGGCCTGGACGTAATGCACGCAGAGCTCCGAGGCGGGCCCCACGTCCATGCCCAGCTCGGCCCAGGCGGGTTCCACATCCTCGGTCTTCAGGCCCACCAGGGCCATGCGCTGGCCCGAGGTGATCTTGACGATGGGAATATTGAACCTGCGCACCGTGCGGCTGATGGCGTCCAGCGTCTCGGGCGAGACGAGCCCCACCGGCGTCCTGGGCACGATGGCCCAGGTCTCGCCGTCCCGTTGGAGTATGGCCCCCCTGGGGGCGTCGGCTTTCTGTTTCATGGGCCGAATCTACCCTTTTCCCATAATCGGAGCAACAGGTTATAACCCGGCACCGGATCAGGCGAGCTTTTCGGAAGTGATTATTTCGCCCGTGCGCGCGGCCACTACGCGCTCCACCGCCACCCGCGCGCCGGACCGCTCCAGCGCGGCGAGCACGAGCTTGGCCAGGTTCGAGCAGCACGGCACCTCCATCTGCACCAGGGTCACGGAGCGGAAGGCATTGTTGCGGAAGATGGCCTCCAGC
>JBFWJM010000244.1:0-5230 GCA_050253205.1 Desulfovibrionaceae bacterium | reverse complement strand
GACGAGCGGCACATCGACGCCCTGGTGGACGTGTACCACTTTTCCAAGATCAAGAAGTTCAACGGGTTCGCCCCCAAAGAGGTGCTTGAGGACTACGACAAGGAAATCTTCAAGTTTCTCTACGACATGGGCTACGTCTTCCACATCAAGCTCAAGAGCGCGAAGGTGAAGTACGAGAAGGGCTACGTGCTTTCCGACAAGGCCCGCCGCGTGCTCAAGCAGCTGGAGAGCTGCCCGGAGACGTAAAAGAACCGCTAAACAACGATCCTTGCCTTTTCTTTGCAGGAGATTCCGGCAGGCTGCGCCAGCCGGGAAAGAAAAGCGCCGTGGCGGAGGGTAACAGGAGTCGAACCTGCCGATCACCTCTCGACGATCCAACGGGTTTGAAGCCCGCGCCGCCCACCGGGACGAAATACCCTCCGTTCCGGCGCTTTCGGGCCGAGGCGGCCCAAATGAAATTTGTCTGCTATCAGGTTTGCGCGGTCGTGGCAACTGCGGGAAACTCCCTGCAATTTACCCTTGCCAAACGCGCGACAGGCATTAGACTACCAGGGCCGACACAGTGTACGGTCCCCAGGGGACCGACCCATCGACCAAGGAGCAAGCCTTGAATAACCTCGGGAAAAATTTGATGATCTGGGCGACCATAGCAATCATGATGGTGGTCCTCTTCAACCTCTTCAACCAGACGCAACGCCAGGAGGCCACGCCGTACTCCACGTTCATGGAGTCCGTGCGCCAGGGACAGGTGGAGTCCGTGCGCATCCAGGGCCAGCAGATCACCGGCACCATGAACGGCCAGCCGTTCACCACCTACGCCCCGGACGACCCCAAGCTCGTGGACACCCTCATGGAGAACAACGTGGTGGTGAACGCGGAGCCCCTGGAGGACTCCTGGTACATGACGCTCTTGGTGTCCTGGTTCCCCATGCTGCTGCTCATCGGCGTGTGGATCTTCTTCATGCGCCAGATGCAGGGCGGCGGCTCGGGCGGGCGCGGGGCCATGAGCTTTGGCCGCTCCAAGGCCCGGCTCATCAACGAGGAGATGGCCCGCGTGACCTTCGAGGACGTGGCGGGCGTGGACGAGGCCAAGGAGGAGCTCTCCGAGGTGGTGGACTTCCTGCGCTCGCCGCGCAAGTTTACCCGCCTGGGCGGGCGCATACCCAAGGGCGTGCTGCTCGTGGGCTCCCCCGGCACGGGCAAGACGCTGCTCGCCCGGGCCGTGGCCGGGGAGGCGGGCGTGCCGTTCTTCTCCATCTCCGGGTCGGACTTCGTGGAGATGTTCGTGGGCGTGGGCGCCTCCCGCGTGCGCGACCTCTTCGCCCAGGGCAAGAAGAATGCCCCCTGTCTTATTTTCATCGATGAGATCGACGCCGTGGGCCGACAGCGAGGCGCGGGCCTGGGCGGCGGCCACGACGAACGCGAGCAGACCCTCAACCAGCTCCTGGTGGAGATGGACGGCTTCGAGTCCAACGAGGGGGTCATCCTCGTGGCGGCCACCAACCGGCCCGACGTGCTCGACCCGGCCCTGCTGCGCCCCGGAAGGTTCGACCGCCAGGTGGTGGTGCCCACCCCCGACGTGCGCGGCCGCGAGCGCATCCTCAAGGTGCACACCCGCAAGGTGCCCCTTTCCGCCAATGTGGACCTCCAGGCCATTGCCCGGGGCACGCCCGGCTTCTCCGGCGCGGACCTGGAAAACCTCGTCAACGAGGCGGCCCTCTCCGCGGCCAAGCTCGACAAGGACCAGGTGGAGAACCTGGACTTCGAGGAGGCCAAGGACAAGGTGCTCATGGGCAAGGAACGCCGGAGCATGATTCTTTCCGACAAGGAGAAGCGCAACACCGCCGTCCACGAGGGCGGCCACGCCCTGGTGGCCAAGCTGCTGCCCGAAATGGACCCCGTGCACAAGGTGACCATCATCCCGCGCGGCAGGGCCATGGGCCTCATGCAGCAGCTCCCCGTGGACGACCGCTACGGCTACAACAAGGAATTTCTCCAGAACCAGTTGGCCGTCATGCTCGGCGGGCGCGTGGCCGAGGAGGTGGTCATGGGCCAGATGACCACCGGGGCCTCCAACGACATCGAGCGCGCCACCCAGACCGCCCGCAAGATGGTCTGCCAGTGGGGCATGAGCGAGAAGCTCGGGCCCATGAGCTTCGGCGACAACCAGGAGCAGGTCTTCCTCGGCAAGGAGCTCGTCCACAACCGCAACTACGGCGAGGACACGGCCAAGGCCATCGACGAGGAGGTCCGGGCCATCATCGAGGAGGCGTACCAGCGCGCCCGCCGGATCATCACCGACAACCGCGACAAGCTCGACAGGATCGCCGAGGCGCTGCTGGAGCGCGAGACCATCACCGGGGACGATATCGACCTCATCCTCGAAGGCAAGAACCTGCCCCCCGTGCCGGAGAACGGCTCCGGTCGCAAACCCGACGCCAATTCCTCGGCCAGCTCCTCCGCCAGCTCGGGCGGTTCCTCGGGCGGTCCGGGGTATTCTCCGCGCTCCGAGGGCGAAGGGGAGTTCACCCTGGAAGACCCCGATGCCCCCGCCGACCCCGACGCCTCCGAAACCCGGGGCGACGACGCCTCGGGCAAGAAAGGCGGCAATGGCGGCGACGGCTCCGGAACCCTCCAGTAGAGGAACCAGGATGCAGACCGGACACACTTGGACAGTCATCGGGGGCAGGGTTCTCGGACCCGCCCCCTTCTTCATAGCGGGAATCGTCAACGTCACGCCCGATTCCTTCTACGACGGCGGCAAACATTTCGACCGCGATGCGGCCGTGGCCAAGGGCCGGGAGCTGGCGGCCCTGGGAGCGCACATCCTCGACGTGGGCGGGGAATCCACCCGGCCGGGCTCGGCCCCCACTCCCGAGGCCGAGGAGCTGGAGCGGGTGCTGCCCGTGGTTTCCGCGCTCGCCGGGCTCGATCCCGGAGAGGCGGGCGCGCCCGTGGTTTCGGTGGACACGTACAAGGCGCGCGTGGCCGAGGAGACGCTCAAGGCCGGCGCGGTGATCATCAACGACATCTCGGCCTGCCTTTTCGAGCCCGCCCTGGCAGACGTGCTCGCCGAATACAAGCCCGGGTACGTGCTCATGCACTCCCAGGGCAGGCCGGAGCGCATGCAGGACGCCCCGCACTACGACGACGTGGTGGAGGACCTGCTGCGCTTCTTTTCCGAGCGCCTGGAGTTCCTGGTGGGCCGGGGGTTACCCGAGAACCGCATCGTCATCGACCCCGGCATCGGCTTCGGAAAGACGTCGGAGCACAACATTTCGATTCTGCGCAATATTGACCGCTTTCGGGTCTTTGGGCTACCTGTATACATGGGTTTGTCCAATAAATCCGTCCTGGGGTCCGTGTTGGACCTCAAGGTGGGAGAGCGGACCAACGCCACCGTGGCCGCCACGGTCATGAGCTACGTCGGGGGCGCGGCGGTGCACCGGGTGCACGACGTGGCCGCTGCGCACCAGGCGCTGACAGTGGCCTCCCGACTCATCTGAACCACAGGAAGGGCGCACGCGCATGCTGGAGTTTTTCGGCGTCAAGATTTCCCTGCGGGATCTGCTCGACATCGGCATAATCGCCCTGATCTACTACTATCTCATCCTGCTGGTGCGCGGCACGCGGGCCGTGGCCGTGATCTTCGGCCTGCTGCTGCTCATGGTGGTCTACTTTCTCTCCGAGCAGCTCGGCCTGTTCACCCTGCACTGGCTGTTGACCAACTTCCTCGGCTCCATCTTCCTGGTGATCATCATCCTCTTCCAGAACGACATTCGCCGCGTGCTCGCGCAGATGGGCGGGGGGCGGTTCTTCAAGCGCCAGCACCTGGCGGAAGAAGTCCTCGACGAGATCATCAAGGCCGTCATGACCATGTCCAAGAAGCGCGTGGGCGCGCTCATCGTCATCGAGCGGTCCATGCCCCTGGGCGACATCGCCGAGCGCGGGCGCATCCTGGAGGCAAAGGTCACCTCGGACCTGTTGCAGACCATCTTCCAGACCTCCACCCCGCTGCACGACGGCGCGGTGCTCATCCGCAAGGGGCTCCTGGCGGCGGCGGCCTGCGTGCTGCCCCTTTCCACAAAATTTCGCGGGCAGACGGTCTTCGGCACGCGCCACCGCGCGGCGCTGGGCATCAGCGAGGAAACCGACGCCGTGACGCTCGTGGTCTCCGAGGAGACCGGAGACGTCTCCCTGGCCATGAACGGCAGGCTGACCACCGCCCTGGACGAGCCGAGGCTCCGCCGGGTCATCCGCAACGTGTTGGGGAAGAAGTGACATGACCATACGCTGGCAGACCGCAGCCCTGGCCCTGGTGCTGGCCATCTTTACCTGGTTTCTCGTCACCGGACGGGAGAAGGTCGAGTCCTGGGTGCCCGTGCCCGTGGAGATGATCGGCGCCCAGGAGGGGCTGATCATCCACGAGGGGCTGGTGAACCAGCTGGAGGTGCGCGTGCGCGGGCCCAAGGAGCTGGTCCGCTCGCTCAAGGAGCAGAAGCTCGGCTACCCGCTCGACGTCTCCTCCCTCAAGGTGGGCAAGAATTCCATAGAGCTCGACCCCGCCAAGCTCGACATCTCCGAGGCGTACGAGATCATGGAGATCAAGCCGCCGAGGATGCTGCTCACCGTGGACCGCATGTCCACCAGGAACGTGCCCGTGCACGTGACCTGGACCAGCGAGGACCAGTTGAACAAGGACTATGTGCTCAAGGAGATCCAGGTGAGCCCGGCGTTCGTCACGCTCACCGGCCCGGAGTCCCTGCTTAAGCCCATAGAGGAGGCCGGGCTGGAGCTCGACCAGACCTTCGCGGACCGTGTTCCCGAGCGCTGGGGCGTGGACCTGCCGCTGCTCTTCGAGGAGGGCGTGGAGGCCAAGCCGGGGCTCGTGCACGTGCAGCTCAGCCTGGAACCCCGGATGGAGAAGGCCACCATCCGGGTCGAGAACGTCGTCCTCGACGCTCCGGAAAAGCTCAATGCCTCCCTGCGCACCCGGGAAGTCACCCTGGACATCGAGGGGCCGGCCATGCTCCTGCGGGACGAGGCCTTCAGGAAGGACATCGCCGTCAGCGCCACCATCGACGGATCACTGGAACCGGGCAGGCACCGGGTGCCCTTCTCGGTGACCCTGCCGGACAACTGCACCCTGCTCGGCACCGATCCGGACACGCTGACCGTCATCGTCAAATAGCAAAGACCACGCAAGGCGGCAGCGCCCGCCACACAGAGG
>JBFWJM010000243.1:0-5270 GCA_050253205.1 Desulfovibrionaceae bacterium | reverse complement strand
TGCCCTTCCTGCGCATCGTGCTGATGATCAACGTGGTCCTCGGCCTGGCGCTCACCTCGCGCATCCAGTCCGTGCTCACGGCACTCAAGTCACTGCGCCTGCCCGCCGTGCTGTACATCCCCGCCTCGGTGATGATCCGCTTCATCCCCACGTTCATCGGCGACGCGCGGCAGATCCACCAGACCCTGCGCATCCGGGGCTACCCGGTGACGCCCGGGGCGCTCCTGCGCCACCCGCTGCGCAGCGTGCGCGTGCTCTTCGTGCCGCTGGTCTTCCGGGCGCTGCGCTCGGCGGACGACCTGGCCATGGCCGCCGAGCTCAAGGGCGTGGGCGCGCGCGGGGGCATCACCCCCCATCGCACCGACCCCTTCGGCCCCCTGGACGCCGCCGCCCTGCTCGTGGCCCTGGGGTGCATCGCCGCGGCCTTCCTGCAACAGTTCCGCGCGGGCTTCGGCCTGGGCATGCATTGAGAGGCGAAACCATGACGACGACAGACACCATGATCCACCTGCGCGGGGCCGGGTTCGCCTACCCCTTCCGCGAGGGCGAGGCCGTGAGCGGCCTGGACCTGGACGTGGCCCCCGGTGAGCTGGTGCTGCTCACCGGGCCCAGCGGCTGCGGCAAGTCCACGGTGGTACGCATGGTCAACGGCCTGGCCAGCCACCACTTCCAGGGCCGCATGAGCGGGGAGGTCCGCGTGGCGGGCCACGACGTGGCCGAGCGCTCCCCGGCGGAAATCGCCGCGGACCTGGGCACCCTGTTCCAGGACCCGGAGTCCCAGTTCTTCGCCCTGGGCGTGCGAGACGAGATCGCCATGGCCCTGGAATGGCGGCGCACCCCCGCCCGGGAAACCCTGCGCCGCGTGCGCGAGATGACCGACCTTTTCGACCTCGGCCCCCTGGCGGAGCGCTCCACCCTGGCCCTCTCCGAGGGCCAGAAGCAGAAGGTGGCCCTGGCCTCCATCCTCTGCCTCCGGCCCCGGGCCCTGGTGCTGGACGAACCCACGGCCAACCTCGACCCCGAGTCCACCCTGGCCCTGGCCGAGACCCTGGCCGGGCTCAAGGCGCGCGGCGCGGCCATCCTGGTGGTGGACCACCGGCTCTACTGGCTGCGCGGCCTGGCGGACAGGGTGGTGGTCATGGACAACGGGCGTGCCGTGGCCTCAGGGCCCTTCGAGATGCTCGACGACGACGGGCTGCGCGAGCGCCACGGCCTGCGCGCCAGCCGCGTGCGCGACCCCCGGCCCGACCTCGCCGACCTCGCCGACCTCGCCGACCCCGACAATCTTGCCGACATTGCCGACTCGGCCAAAATCGGCAACACGTTCGTCAGCGCCCGGAACCTCTGCTTCGCCCACGGCCGCTCGGCCCCGCTGTTCCAGGACGCGAACATGGACCTGCCCCTGGGCAGCGTGATCGGGCTCATCGGCCCCAACGGCGCGGGCAAGACCACCCTGGCCAAACTGCTCACCGGGCTGCTGAAGGCCCGCTCCGGCAGCCTGGCCCTGCGCGGCGAGCCCCTGCGCCCGCGCGACCTGCTGCGCCGCGCCAGCGTCATCCTCCAGAACACCGACCACCAACTGCACATGCGTTCCGTGGCGGACGAGGTGGCCGCCTCCCTGCCGCGAGGCGAGCGCCCCAACGGCCCGGAAACGCGCGCCCCGGTGGAGCGGCTGCTGGCCCGCTACAACATCTCCCACCTCGCCGGGCGGCACCCGCAGTCCCTCTCCGGCGGGGAGAAGCAACGCCTCGTCCTGGCCTGCGGCGAGGCCAAGCGGCCCGACGTGCTCATCCTCGACGAGCCCACCAGCGGCCTGGACGGGGCCAACATGGCGCTCATCGCGGCCTGCGCCAGGCGCTTCGCCGAGGGCGGGGCCTGCGTGCTGCTCATCAGCCACGACCTGGAGCTGCTCGCCTCCGCCTGCGACCTGCGCCTGGTCCTGCCCGCGCCCGGCACGAGCACCGGACACGACAGCAACAACACCCACGACACTCATGACACTCATGACACCAAGGAGACCGACCATGACGAACAACAGCCCGCACCTGGAGACCATCCGCGAGCGGATCAGCGAAAATCCGAGCCTCATGCCCATGGCCCTGGCCGATGAACTGAACCTGCCCGAGGCCGAGGTGGTGCGCTGCCTGCCGGAGGAGATGCGCGTGGAGGCCCCGGCCTCGGAGTTCGAGGCCATCTGGGAGGCCATGACCGGATGGGAGAAGGTGACCTTCATCGCCCGCAACCCCGGGGCCGTGGTGGAGGTTTCCTGCCGCCTGCCCAAGGGCCGCCACGGGCACGGCATGTTCAACCTCATGGAACGGGGCAACCCCCTGGGCGGGCACCTCTTCGCGGACCGCATCGGCTCCATCTGGCTGGTCTCCAAACCGTTCTTCAACATGGAGAGCCACAGCGTGCAGTTTTTCGACGTGGACGGCGCGGCCATGTTCGCCGTGTACCTGGGCCGCGACGACAAGCGCGCCATCATCGGCTCCGTGCGCGAGGGATTCCTGGAGCTGTGCGCCCGCTACGGCGACGGGGAGGTGCTCTGATGCGCTGGATCGTGGTCTATTCCAGCCGCACGGGAAACACGCGCCGGGTGGCCGAGGCCGCGCGCGACGGCCTTGCCGACGCCGGGGCGGACGTGCGCCTGGCCGCCATCGGGGAGGCTCCGGAGCCCGCCAAGGACGAGGCCGTGGCCGTGGGCTTCTGGGTGGACAAGGGGCGGCCCGACGACCTGGCCCGGGACTACCTGCTCGCCGAGGCGGGCAAGGCCCGCGCCGTGGCGCTCTTCGGCACCCTGGGCGCAAGGCCCGACTCCCCCCACGCGGACGACGTGCGCCGCGCGGCCCTGGAGCTGGCTGGCGGCGAGGGCTGCCTGGGGCTCTACCTCTGCCAGGGGCGCATCGACCCCCGGCTGGTGGAGGTCATGGCCCGTTCGGCCCACCATCCCATGACCCCGGAGCGCAAGGCGAACATCGAAGCCGCCGCGAAGCACCCGGACGAGGACGACCTGGCCCGGGCCAGGGCCTTCTTCCGCGAACTGGCCGGTGGCGGCCAGGAAACCCGGGAGGCCCGCGCATGCAACGAATGATCCCGGACGACATGCGAGAGCTGGTGCGCCTGTGCAACTGGGCCACCATCTGCGCCGTGACCCCGGACGGCGAGCCCTACGCCATCGAGGCCACGCCCTTCTTCCTCGGCGAGGACGTCTGTTTCATGATCAACCCGCGCGGCGGCATACGGCGCTGCATGCTCCACTGCTCCCGGGTGCTGCTGAAGTTCACCTGGGCCGCGCCGGACCTCTCGGGCTGGGCCGGGGTCTCGTGCTTCGGCCAGGGGGGCTTCGACCCCGACCCCGAGGCCCGGCTGCGGGGCTGGGCCGAGCTGGGCAGGGTCATGGGCGCGGACTACTCCCGCGCGGCCAAGAGCCTGAACAAGCCGGACCGCTCGCCGCTGTTTCGCGTGCGCGTGCAGGAGATGACGGGCCGGTGCAGCTCCAGGCGATGTTGGGAGCGCCTCGACGCGCCCCTGGAACCATCCGAAGCCCTCACGGAGGCATGACGGCCATGCGGGATTTCTTCGTCACCATAGGCCCGGTGGGAGCGGTGCTCGTGCTGCTCTCCCTGGTCAGCTTCTACCTGTCCATCAAGAACAGCGTCTTCCTCCTGCTGGTGCAGCGCGACTTCCGGCGGCGCTTCGCGCGCATCGAGGACGGCACGGGCCGCTACCGCGACCAGCTCTGCGGCTCGGTCACCAATCCGCTCATCGACATCATCGCCAGCATCGTCAAGACCCACTCCTCCCACTCCGACGACCTGCGCGCCGAGGTGGCCTACCTGTTCCACCGCAACTTCGAGGGCGTGAACAAGGGGGTGGTCCTGCTGCGGCTCATCGCGGTGGTTTCCCCGCTGCTCGGGCTGCTGGGCACCATGCTCGGCATGGTCGGCGTGTTCCAGGTGGTGGCGTCCTCCAGCGCGGCGGACTCCGCCCTCCTGGCGGCGGGCATCTGGGAGGCGCTGCTGACCACCATCCTGGGCCTGTGCGTGGCCATCCCCACCCTGGCCTTCCACTACTTCCTCTCCCTGCGCATGAAGGGCTTCCACATCGAGGCCATCGAGCACAGCTACCGCGCGCTGGAGCTGTTCAAGACCACCTGCCCCATGGGCGGCGCGGAGGAGGAAGGCCCCGCCACCGGGGCCCGGCGCAGCGCCCCCGGGCGCGAACCGGGCCGGGCCCTGCGCCTGGCCAAGGGGGGCGCGTAGATGGGCCACGGCTTCGGGCTGGACGACGACTTCGGCGACAACATCGACCTCACGCCGCTCATCGACGTGGTCTTCCTGCTGCTGCTGTTCTTCATCCTGGCCACCACCTTCCTCAAGCCCGCCGTGGACGTGAACCTGCCCACGGCGGAGTCCGGCGGGGCCCCGAAGCGGGAGCGCCAGATGGTGGTCAGCATCGACGGCCAGGGCCGGGTGTTCCACGAGGGCGCGGCCGTGGCGCGGGAGGAGCTGCCCGCGCTCCTCGCGCGCGAGCCGGACCTGCCGCTCAACTTCCACATCGACCAGCGCGCGCCGTTCCAGTCGTTCATGGGCGTGCTCGACCAGGCGCGGCTCCACGGGCGGGACAACTTCATCATCACCACGGAGCCCGGCCATGCGCCAAACCCCTGAGGCACGCAGCCGCGACATCGGCGCGGCCCTCACCCTGGCCCTGCACCTGGTGCTGGCCGCCGGGCTGTTCACGGCCTGGAGCGGCGCGCGCACGGTGGAGCTGATCCCCCCCAAGGGCGGCCAGGTGCTGCACCTGCGCGTGGGCCGGGCAATGCCCGCCCCCAAGGCGACCCGGCCCGCCACTCCGCCGGAAACCGCGCCCGTGACACAGCCGAAACCGGAACCGAAGCCGACGCCCAAGCCCGACCCCGCGCCCGAACCCGCGCCAAAGCCCCTGCCCGAGCCCGTGCCAGCCCCCAGGCCCGAGCCCATGCCCGAAGCGGCCGAGCCCGTGGCCGATTCCGAGGTGCCGCCCGAGGTGCCGTCCGAGGTCCTTTCCGAAGCCCCATCCGAGGTCCAATCCCAATCCATTGCCGCGCCCTCCCCGCAGCCCGCCGCCCAGCCGGGCGAGGCCCACGGCGAAGAGCGCGAGGCCGCCCTGGCCGAGCGGCTCGTGGCCGCAGCAGGACCACCCCCTTGTTCACGCCCTCGAAGTTGCGGTGGAACAGGTAGGCCACCTCGGCGCGCAGGTCGTCGGAGTGGGAGGAGTGGGTCTTGACG
>JBFWJM010000242.1:0-5341 GCA_050253205.1 Desulfovibrionaceae bacterium | reverse complement strand
GCAAGGCCCCCAGCCGACCGAGAGCCTACCCGACCATGAACGGCGGTGGCCCGCGCGGGCGGCTGCGCGCCCCGGATTACCAGTCGGGGTCGCCGGGTGCCACGAAGTAGAATTCCACGCGCCGATTCAGGGCGCGGTTCTGCTCCGTGGTGGAGGGCACGAGGGGTTTGGAGCTGGCGAAGCCCGCGGCCTTGAGCCTGTCGGACCGGACGCGGGAGTGGTCGAGAATCCAGCGCAGGCAGGTGGCGGCGCGGGTGGCGGAGAGCTCCCAGTTGGAGTCCAGGAGTTCCGGGTCCGGGGCTTCGCCGTCGGTGTGCCCCCGGACCATAAGGTTGAATTCGGTGGTATTGAGCACCTTGACCACCTCCACGAGCACGGCCACGGCCGAGGGCAGGAGCTCGGCGGAGCCTGGCCGGAACATGGCGCGGTTGCCCACGCGGAGCATGACGCCCGAGGCGTCGCGCGTGATGGAGGTCTCGTTGCGGAGGTTCTCGTTCTGGATGATCTTCTTGAGCTGGGCGGCGATCTGCTTGATGTCGTCCTCGCGCTCGACGCGGGTCTTGAAGGGCTTGCTCTCGTCGGTATAGGCCACGTTCATGGACGTGGAATCCTCGAACTGGACGCCGAAGGCGTCGCGCATGACCCCGAGGAGCATGCGCATGTTGGCGGTGTCCTGGTTGGTGAAGGAGAGCAGCAGCACGAAGAAGCAGAGCAGCAGCGTGACCATGTCCGCGAAGGTGGCCATCCACGGCGGCAGCCCTTCCTCCACGGGAGGGGCGTCCTCCACCTGCGTGATGATGATGATTTCGTCCTTCTTGGCCATGCGCCGCTCCTACCAGGAATCCCTGTCGGGCTGATGAAAGAAGAACTCCACGCGGTCGTTGGCCTCGCGGCCCGCCTGGGTGCCGTTGGTCTTGATGGGGCGCGTGTCCGCGTAGCCCACGGCCTTGACGCGGTTCACGGGGATGCCGCCGACCTCGACGATGTAGGCCAGGGCGTTTGCCGCCCTGGCGGCGGAGAGCTCCCAGTTGGAGGGGTAGCGGTCCGTGCCGGGGGGCTGGTTGCTGGTGTGGCCCCGCACCACGAGGTTCACGGAGTATTCCTTGAGCACGGAGATGACGTTGTCGAGCACGGCGCGGGCCTCGCGGGTGATGCGCGCGGACCCCGGCTCGAACACGGCCGCGGAGCGGATGTCCAGCAGGGCTCCGTCGCGGTCGGCGTTGACGCCGGAGGCCTTCTTGAACACCTCGTCCTGCATGAGGCTTTTGAGCTTGAGCACCACCCCGGTCATGGTCTGGGAGCGCTCGCTGGAGGGGGCGGACTTGTCCTTGGTGGAGGAGGTGGTCAGCTCGCCGAGGGAGGTGGACTTGCTGCGCACCACGCGCGCGCCGAAGGCGTCCTTGAGGGAGCCGACCACGTCGCGGAACTTCTGGGCATCCTGCTCGGCAAAGGAGAGCAGCAGCACGAAGAAGCAGAGCAGCAGCGTGACCATGTCCGCGAAGGTGGCCATCCACGGGGGCAGTCCCTCGTCCACGGGCCCGACCTCGGGCGGCACCTTCTGGATGACGACTTTCTTGGCCACGCCGATTTCCCCGCGCTAGGCGCTCTTCTCGCGGATGGCCGGTGCCAGGAACGACTGGAGCTTTTCCTTGAGCACGGCGGGGTGGTCGCCACGCTGGATGGAGATGACGCCTTCGAGCATGATCTCCATGTACAGCTGGTCCTCCTCGCTGCGGCCCTCCAGCTTCTTGGCCAGCGGGAGGAACACGACGTTGGCCAGGACCGCGCCGTAGAAGGTGGTGAGCAGGGCCACGGCCATGGCCGGGCCGATGGAGCTGGGGTCGGAGAGGTTGCCGAGCATGTTCACCAGGCCGATGAGCGTGCCGATCATGCCGAAGGCCGGGGCCATGGTGCCCATGCCCTTCATCACGCCCTGGCCCTGGAGGTGGCGCTGCTTCATGAACTTGATCTCCGTCTCCAGCACCTGGCGCACCAGGGTCTCGTCCGTGCCGTCGGCCACCATCTGCACGCCTTTTTTGAGAAATTCATCATCCACGGAGACCTTTTCCAGGGCCACGAGGCTTTCCTTGCGGGCGGTCTCGGCGAGTTCGATGATCTTGGAGATGATCTTGCGGGGGTCGCGGGCCTGGAAGAAGATGGTCTTCATGATCACCTTGATGGTGCCGATGACCACGTTCATGGGGAACATGATGAAGGCCGAGGCGATGGTGCCGCCCACGACCACGAGGATCGAGGGCGCATCGATGAAGCCGCCCAGCCCGCCGCCCATGAGGATGGCGCCGACGATGAGGCCGAGGCCGAGTACAAGTCCGATTATGGTTGCTATATCCATGTGAGCCTACTTCTGCACTGCCGGTGAGGTGATGATGATCTCTCTGTCCTTCAAGGAGAACTTCACGTCTTCGAGGTAGTCGTCGACCTTGTACCAGGCGGGTCCTATGCTGATTTCCACGCCGGGGTGCACCTTGCCCTGCACCATGATCCGGCTGGTGTCGAGTATTTCCGTGGCGCTGATCCGCTCCCAGAGGCGGCTTTTGCGCTCGTAGAGCAGGCCGAGGCGGCGCTCGGCGCGCTTGAGGTCGGCCTCGATTTCCCTGTCCGCATCGGGGGAGGCCCCGAGGCGGGAACGCAGCTCGGCCATGTTTTCCCGTGTTTCGAAAATGAGCTCGTTAAAGCGCTGGTCCTCGTAGAGGCGCATGGGGTCGTACCCGGCCATGACCTGCGTCTGCGCGCCGATGCCGCCGCCGAGCTGCCCGCCGATGAAGGCGTACTCATAGCAATAGACCGCGCCGCCCGTGAGCCTGCCGCGCGTGGCGAACTTGTGCCCGGCGTAGATCCGGCTGTGCAGGCAGGCCCCCTCCACCACCACGTTCTGCCGGGCCTTGAGGGTGGCGTTCTCGCAGAAGGCGGCCTTGAGCGAGAGCCCCGCCTCCACCAGCGCCCGGCCCGCGCCCTTGATGCCCGTCTCGCAGAGCACGGACTCCATGGCCTTGATCTCCGCCCCCTCGATGATGTCTTTGGCGCGGACGTTGTTGGCCCGCACGGCGAACCCGGTGCGCACGCTGCCGTGCAGCACCACGTCGCCCACAAAGGCCACGTTGCCGGTGTGGTAGTCCACGTTGCGACGGACGTTGAGCAGCCCCTTCACGGCGATCAACCCGTCGAGGTAGTAGACGTAGCCGTTCTTCAGGGCCACCACCTGGGCGGGGTCCGCCGGGTTCATGGCGCAGTTGTCCCCGGCCACGTTCCTCGGGGCCTCGGCCACCCAGCGGCTTGGCAGCCGCTCGGCCTCCTCCTCGGAAACCTCCTCCCACTGGGCCACCACCTGCTCCCGGACCACGTTCTGCACGTAGCCGAGGTCGAGATGGTCCACGGTGCCGTTCTCTCGCTGCCTCGGCTTGAGGTGCATGTGATCGAAGCCGGGGTCGAAGAAATGGCGGAGGTAATAGGCCATGGGCTGGGTTCCGTGCCCGGCGGGCTATTCGCTGAGGAGGAGTTCCAGGTCCTCCGGGCCGGAGAGGAACTCGAAAAAATTGCTGAGCTTCACGAGTTCGAGAATCTTGTGGACCTGGGGCGTGGGCGCATAGAGATACAGCCGACGCTGGGTGCTGTAGACCCTGGAATTGAGCGCCACCAGCGCGCCTATGCCAGAGGAATCCATGAACGTGACCCCCGAGAGATCCGCCACCAGGTGGCGGAAGTCGCCCCCGTCCATGGCCTTGTCAACCAGGGCCTTGAGCTCCGGTGTGCGGTCGAAGGTTATGGGCCCCTCACAATGCACGATGAGGGCGTTTTCCTTCTTTTCAACCGTGAATTCCTGCATGCTGCTCCCTCGAATTGCCGTCGGATAGCCTCCGGGTGAACACGGATGTCGCGCCCGTCCGTGCGGATGGCCCCACTGTCGTCTTCTCGGGCCGCCCCCCTTGGCCCTCGTGCATTCAATTCGCTGGAAGCGAAAAAGTCCATCGGCCATATGGGATAACGGGCCACTGGGGGCTCCGCCTTGCGCCCGGGCACGGCGGAGGGTATGCCGGAACACTCCGGCCGCACGGGGCGGCCCTTGAAACGGGAACACAATGACGGAGAAGGCCATGAAGGTCATACGGGCAAAGACGGCGGGTTTCTGCATGGGCGTCGACCTGGCGCTGAACAAGCTCGACAAGCTCATCGAAAAGGAAGGCGGCGGCCAGGGCCTGCATACCCTCGGCCCCATCATCCACAACCCCCAGGTGCTCTGCCGCTATGCAGGCATGGGTGTGGCCGTGGCCGAGAGCCCGGCAGAGGTTCCCGAGGGCGGCGTCTGCCTCATCCGCGCCCACGGCGTGCCCCGAGAACGCCTGGCCCAGCTCAAGGCCCGGCGCGTGCGCACCATCGACGCCACCTGCCCCCGCGTGAAAAAGGCCCAGGTGCTCATCCGCCGGGAATCGGAAAAAGGCCGCACGCTGCTGCTCTACGGCGAAAACGACCACCCCGAGGTCCAGGGCCTGCTCTCCTACGCCCTGCCGGGCGCCGTGGTCTTCGATTCCCGCGAGGAACTGGAAAACCGCCCCCCCTCCCCCGGCACGCCCTACGTGCTCGCCGCGCAGACCACCCAGGACCGCCAGGTGTTCCTCGATTTGGCCAGGGAGATGGAGGCGCGCCCGGAACTCGACGTGGTGGTGCTCAACACCATCTGCGACGCAACGCGCCTGCGGCAGGACGAGGCCACCAAGCTCGCCGGACAGGTGGACCGCATGGTGGTGGTGGGCGGGTATTCGTCCGGAAACACCCGCCGCCTGGCCCAGGTCTGCCGCGAGGCGGGCACCCCCTGCGTGCACGTGGAAACCGTGGACGAGCTGCCCCTGGAGGAACTCGCCAAGGCGAAAACCCTCGGGCTCACGGCCGGGGCCTCGACCCCCAAGGACATCATCGACGCCGTGGAACGGGCACTGGAGGCACTGTAGGCGGAGCTACGACGCGGACGCGGGTGCGGGCGCGCGGTGGATGCCTCCGGCGGGACAGGTGCGGGCGCGGGTGCGCGGTGGGTGCCTCCGGCAGGACAGGTGCAGGCGCGGGTGCGCGGTGGGTGCCTCCGGCGGGACAGGTGCAGGCGCGGGTGCGCGGTGGGTGCCTCCGGCGGCCAAGGGGGCACGCCCCCTTGGAACCCCGGACCGGGTTTGATATTGATTCCACTCTCCTGAAAATTCCCGCCCATTGAGAGCGGTCACAGCACCAGCCTGACCGCCACCCGAGCAACCCCGCAGTTACGACCACCCCGCCACGCCCCGAGCCGTTCAAAAACCGCGAGAGCAAGGCGCGAGGGCGCGGCGGACCCGAAGCG
>JBFWJM010000241.1:0-5360 GCA_050253205.1 Desulfovibrionaceae bacterium | reverse complement strand
ACTTCACCGACCAGTGGCACGCGCGCATCGTCGGCGAGATCAACGACACCCCCGTGAAGCTCGCGCGCATCCAGGGCGAATTCCTCTGGCACTCCCACGCGGAGGAGGACGAGCTGTTCCTCGTCGTCGAGGGCGAGCTGACCCTCAAGCTGCGCGACCGCGACCTGCTCGTGCGCCCCGGGGAGTTTGTGGTGGTGCCGCGCGGGGTGGAGCACATGCCCGTGTGTGAAAATGAGGTCAAGATCCTCCTGCTCGAACCCAAAACCACCGTGAACACGGGCGACGCGGGCGGCGAGCGCACCGTCGAGCCCGAGTGGCTCTGATCCGGTCCGGACGCCTCCAGCCTCTCCCCCGGGCGGGCTCCTCCGCTGCGCCGGATTGCCCGTTCCCTGTGCCCGGCCTCGCGCAGCCCCAGGTCCCAGCCCGAACCCTTTCTGGTCCCTTGTGATGCAAAACCCCTTGCCCGGGCTGTTCATTGCGCGCCAAGGGCTGGACCTTCGCCCGTTCTGTGCTATCTTTCCTGGTAGAACCCGAAACCAAGGAGAGCAGCCATGGAACGCCAAGGACTCGTGACCATACACGGCAACCCCCTGACCCTCGTGGGCCCTGAACTCAAGGTGGGAGACACCGCCCCGGCCTTCAGCGCCCTGGATAACGACCTCAACCCCGTCTCCCTCGACGACTTCCAGGGCCAGACCCTGATCATCTCCTCCGTGCCCTCCCTCGATACCCCCGTCTGCGACCTCCAGACCAGGCGCTTCAACGCCGAGGCGGGCAAGCACCCCGATGTGAAGGTCCTGACGCTCAGCATGGACCTGCCCTTTGCCCAGAAGCGCTGGTGCGGAGCCGCCGGGGCCGACCACGTCCTGACCCTTTCCGACCACCGCGACGCCGCCTTCGGCAACGCCTGGGGCCTGCTCCTCAAGGAGCTTCGACTGCTGGCGCGCGCCGTGGCCGTGGTCGGCAAGGACGGGAAGATCGCCTATCTGCAAATCGTGCCGGAGGTGACCAGCGAGCCGGATTATGATGCGGCTCTCGCGGCGCTGGCGAACGCGTGAACGGGCGCGTGAAATTCCCGCGATGACGGCGTTGTTCAATCCTCCCCATCCCTCACGGACAGAAGAGTCCGCTGCGGGCTGGGGGGGGATTTCACGTCTTGTCCTCGCGGTTTTTGACGCGTTCGCGGGAATGGTGCGGCTCGCGCTGCTCATGGCGGCGGGAAGGGATCAGCAAAATTCGTGACTAGCCCGCAGGAATAGTGCGGTGCCGCGCAGGTTCTCGCGGGCAGGTTCGCCTGTTGATTCCATTCGCATGCCAATAACAAGCTGTTATTGAACACAATGCATTCTCACCATTCTGGCGACGACCCAGGTCGGGATTCCAAAGGGGCCGAGCCCCTTTGGCCGCCGGAGGCATGCTGACGCTCTGCCTACTCGCACGGCGCTGCGCGTCCATGACCGATGCGCGGCCTCCCTGCCGGATGTAAGAGAAGGCAGGTTATCTAGAGGTGTTGGAGAATCTCTAAAAATACCCGAGAGAGCGCAGCTCGGCCAGCCGGGCTTCCTTGGCGGCGGAGCGGCCCGAGCGTTCGTCCTCGCCGGAGCGGGCCGTGCAGGGCACGCAGCCGAGGGAGCGGTAGCCTTCGCCGTAGAGCGAGCAGAAGGGCAGCCCGCGCGAGGTGAGGTATGCCCAGACGTCCATCTCCGTGAAGCCGAGCACCGCGTTGACCTGGAGGTAGCAGTGCCCGCCCGAGGTGGTGCGCTGCTCCAGGGGGTTGCGCCCGGCGCGGTCGGGGTGTTCGTCGGCGCGCAGTCCGGTGATGAGCGCGGCGAGGCCGAGGTGTTCGATCATCCGGTGCAGGGGCTCCACCTTGAGGTCGCGGCAGCAGGCCACGGGGTCCACGGCCACGGGGTAGGCGGCGGGGTCCATCTCGGGCCGGGCCACGTGCAGGTCGAGGCCCCAGCGGTCGGCCCATTCATCCCGAAAGGCGACGATCTCGGGGAATTTGCAGCCCGTATCCACGGACACGACCACGGGGGGCTCCGTGCGCTTGGCCAGGGCGGCGCGCCAAAGGTCGAGAGCCACGGTGGAATCCTTGCCGCCCGTCCAGGCCACGGCCACGCGGCCGGGCCCGTGCGCGGCGAGCAGGCCCGTGAGCAGGCGGACGGCGTGGTCGATCCTGGTTTCCAGTGGGGTGCGGCGCATATCAAGGGGCTACGGGGCGTGCGCGCCCCTGTCAAGCCCGGTGTTTTTTCGTTGAGCCGGGGCGTTTTTGCGCGTAACACGCAGCCAAGCGTGCTGAATCATGGGTTCGCGCAATCAGAAAACCATCCGGAAGGCCAGAAATGAACAAGACCCGCACGGAATCCGATTCCCTCGGCAGCATGGAGATTCCCCTGGAGGCGTACTACGGGGTGCAGACCGCCCGCGCCCTGGAGAACTTCACCGTGACCTCCATCCCCGTCTCGCACTATGCGGAGCAGATCCGAGCGCTGGCGTGCATCAAGCAGGCCTGCGCCGAGACGAACATGGCCCTGGGGCTGCTGAAGGAGGAAACGGGCCGGGCCATCGTGGCGGCCTGCGGGGAGGTCCGCGCCGGAGACTTCGACGCCTGCTTCGGCGTGGACGTGATCCAGGGCGGGGCGGGCACCTCGGTGAACATGAACGCCAACGAGGTCATCGCCAACCGCGCGCTGGAGATCCTCGGCTTCGCCAAGGGCAACTACGCCCGCTGCCACCCGCTGAACCACGTGAACCTCTCCCAATCCACCAACGACGTGTACCCGACTTCCCTGCGCATCGCGGCGGTCTGGTACGGGCAGGCGTTCATGAAGAAGCTCGATGCACTGCGGGACGCGTTTTTCGCCAAGGGCGAGGAGTTCGCGGAGATCATCAAGATGGGCCGCACGCAGCTCCAGGACGCGGTGCCCATGACCCTGGGGCAGGAGTTCCGGGCCTTCGGGGTCACCGTGGGCGAGGACGCCGAGCGCGTGGCCGACGCCCTGAAGCTCCTGTGCGAGATCAACATGGGCGCCACGGCCATCGGCACGGGCATCAACACCGTGCCGGACTATGCGCGCGGCGTGTGCGGGCGGCTGGCGGAGGTCACGGGCCTGCCCCTGACCACGGCCAGCGACCTGGTGGAGGCCACCAGTGACACCGGGGCCTTCGTGCAGCTCTCGGGCGTGCTCAAGCGCGTGGCCGTGAAGCTCTCCAAGATCGCCAGCGACCTGCGGCTGCTCTCCTCCGGGCCCATGACGGGCTTCCGCGAGATCAACCTCCCGCCCATGCAGCCCGGCTCCAGCATCATGCCGGGGAAGGTCAACCCCGTGATCCCGGAGATGGTCAACCAGGTCTGCTACCAGGTCATCGGCAACGACCTCACCGTGACCCTGGCGGCGGAGTCGGGCCAGTTGCAGCTCAACGTGTTCGAGCCGCTCATAGGCTTCAACCTGTTCCAGTCCATCGACATGCTCTCCAATGCGGTGGACATCTTCATGGCCAAGTGCCTCACGGGCATCACGGCCAACGCGGACCGCTGCCTGGAGATGGTCCGCCATTCCATGGGCCTGGCTACGGCTCTGGCCCCGGTGCTGGGCTACGACGAGGCAGCGCGCATCGCCAAGGAATCCGGCCGCACGGGCCGCAGCGTGCATGACCTGGTGCTGGAGCAGGGGCTGCTCACCGAGGAGGAGATGGAGAGCCTGCTCGACCCGCGCCAGATGACCCAGCCCAGGGCCATGGCCCCGCGCAAGTGAGGGGCAGGGGGCGGCCGCGCCGTCGCGCGCAGGCAAACCCGCCGTCAATGCGTCCCGGCCGCCGGACCTGATTGACGCATCGGGATCGAAGGGCTAGGCTTCTTGCTCCCGCGTCCGGCAGTTTCGTCCGGGCCGCAAGCACCAAGCGCAATCCCCGCATGCCGAACATCCTCTCCGTCAGCGAGGCCACCCGGGCCGTCAAGGACGTGCTGGAGGCGGAGTTTCCCTTTCTCTGGGTGCGCGGGGAGATCACCAACCTGGCCCGGCCCGCCAGCGGCCACCTCTACTTCACCCTCACGGACGGCGCGGCCGCGCTCTCCGTGGTCTGGTTCAAGTCCGCCCAGTGGGCCCCCGGCCAGGACGACGCCGAAGACTGCGTGAACCCGCTCACCGGGGAGGTCATGGACGCGGGCTGCGCCTCGCCCGAGCTGGAGAACGGCCAGGACGTGCTCGTGGCCGGGCGCATCGGCGTGTACGAGCCGCGCGGGGTCTACCAGCTCGTGGCCGAGCTGGTGCAGCCCCAGGGCGAGGGCGACCTGCGCATGGCCTTCGAGGCGCTGAAGCGCCAGCTCGCCGAGGCCGGATATTTCGACGAATCCCGCAAGCGGGAAATTCCCTGGAACCCCGCGCGGGTGGCCGTGGTCACCTCACCGTCGGGCGCGGCCGTGCGCGACTTTCTGCGCATCGCCGCCGAGCGCGGCACGGGCGCGGAGATACGCATCCACCCGACCCTGGTGCAGGGGGGGGAGGCCCCGGGCATGATCGTCCGGGCGCTCCGTGCGGCGGACGACGGCTGGGCCGAGGCCGTGGCGCTCATTCGCGGTGGCGGCTCCCTGGAAGACCTCTGGGCCTTCAATACCCGGGAGGTGGCGGACGCGCTGCTGGCCATGAAGACCCCGGTGGTCTGCGGAGTGGGGCACGAGCCGGACGTTTCCATAGCGGACTACGTGGCCGACCTGCGCGCGGCCACACCCTCCCACGCGGCCCAGGCCCTCTGGCCCCGGCGCGAGGAGTACATGCAGCGGCTGGACGAGCTTTCCGAGCGCCTCGCCGGGGCGGGGGGGCGCATGCTGCGCGGCCACGAGGCGCGCCTCCGGGAGTTGACCCGGGCCCTGGGCTGGGTTTCGCCGGACCGTCGCCTCTCGCGTCTTCAGGAATCATTTGTCAGTGAATACAAGAGGCTGATGAAGGCTCTCTGTAATCATTTGGAATCCGCCGAGGCAGATCTGCTGGGCCAGCGCGAACGGCTCGGCCGGGCCTTCGGCCCCCGGGCGCTGGAGCGGCTGGGCGAGCGGCTTGCCGCCTCGGCCGCCGGGCTGGAGCGGGCCGGGCGGCTGCACCTGGAGGGCGCGTCGCGCCGTCTGGAGCTGCTGGAGGCCCGGCTCGGCCCCCTGGACCCGGAACTGCCGCTTGCGCGGGGCTATGCCCTGGTGCGCCGTGCGGACGGGCGGTTTTTGCGCTCCGTGGCCGAGGTCGGCCCCGGGGACGCGCTGCGCGTGCAGGTGCGCGACGGAGCCGTGGCCGCCCGGGTGGAGGGCGTGGAACCCGGGGAGGCGCAGTGAGCTGTTTGCCGCCGTGGGTGTTGTTGTGGGTGCCGACGTG
>JBFWJM010000240.1:0-5375 GCA_050253205.1 Desulfovibrionaceae bacterium | reverse complement strand
TTCCATTTTTCCGGGGGCCACATGGACCAAGGCGAACTGAGACGGTTGGAATCGCAATGCATCCAGGAGGAGCCGCCCCGCTGCACCTCCGCCTGCCCGCTGCATCTCGACGGCCGCAAGCTCTGCGAGCTGGTGGCCAAGGGCTCGGTGAACGAGGCCTGGGCCGTGCTGGTGAAGACCCTGCCGCTGCCGCGCGCATTCGCCCGCGCCTGCGACGCCCCCTGCAGGTCCGCCTGCCTGCGCGCCGAGCGCGGCGGCCCGCTGGAGCTGGCCGCCCTGGAGGCCTACGTTGCCGGGGCCGCCACCAAGGAGCCGCGCCGCATGCCCTTTCCTAAGAAGGCGCAGCGCATGGCCGTTTTCGGCGGGGGGCTCGCCGGGCTCACCGCAGCCTCCGACCTCGCCCGCAAGGGCTTCGGCGTGACGCTTTATACCAACCGACCCGGCGGGCAATTGCTCGACCTGCCCGAGGCGCGCCTGCCCCGCGAGCCGCTGGAAAAGGAGCTGGAGGCGCTCAAGGGCCTCGGCATCTCCTTCGTGCCCCTGGACGATTCGCCGGAGGCCGTGGCTGCGGCCATGGCGGACGTCGACGCCGCGTTTCTCGACGGGCAGGAAGCCTCCCGCGCCTGCGCCGCCCTCGGCCCCGGAGACGACCTGACACTCGGTACGGCCACCCTCGGGCTCTTCCTGGCCGGGCCGGAGCCCTCCATCGCCATGGCCGCCGGGAAGGGACGCCGCGCCGCCACCTCCATGGAACGCTACCTCCAGAAGGCCTCCCTGACCCATGGCCGCGAGCGCGATCTGCCCTACGTTAGCCGCCTGTTCACGGATATTTCCGGGGTGGAGCCCCTGGCCCCGGCCCCGGTGCCGCTCGCGGAAGAGGGCGGGTACGACGACGCCCAGGCCCGCGCCGAGGCTGCGCGCTGCCTGTCCTGCGAATGTCTGGAATGCGTGAAGCGCTGCGTCTACCTGGAGCGCTTCGGCTCCTACCCCAAGGTCTACGCCCGGCAGATCCACAACAACGACGCCATCGTCATGGGCACGCGCATGGCCAACAAGCTGATCAACTCGTGCATGCTCTGCGGCCTGTGCGAGGTGGTCTGCCCCGAGGATTTCGCCGTGCAGGACATGTGCCTGGAGGCACGGCGGCGGCTCGTCGGCGCGGGGCACATGCCTGCCTCGGCCCACGAGTTCGCCCTGCGGGACATGACGTTTGCCAACGGAGCCAAGTGCCGACTGGCCATGCCCGCCCCCGGAGCGGATTCCTGCGCCCGAGTGTTTTTCCCGGGCTGCCAGTTCACGGCCTCGGACCCCGGGCTGGCCAGCCGGGCCTACGCCCACCTGCGCGAGGCGCACCCGGACACCGGGCTGCTGCTCGCCTGCTGCGGCGCGCCCGCGCGCTGGGCCGGGCGGGAGGACCTGTTCCTGGAATCCTCCGCCGCGCTCCGGGCGGACTGGGAGGCGCTTGGCCGCCCCGAGGTGGTGGCCGCCTGCCCCACCTGCACCAAGATGCTGCGCGAGGTCCTCGCCGAGGGGGCCGTCACCAGCCTCTGGGAACTCCTGGACCAAGGAGGGGAGGGCAGTGTCCGGGCAGTGGGCGAGGGTGCGTCCCTCGCGCTGCCCCTTGCGCTCCCCCTTGCGCTTCATGACCCCTGCGGCACGCGCGAGGACGCCGCCCTGCGCGGGGCCGTGCGCGGCCTGCTGGGCAAGGCGGGCGTGGCGCTGGCCGAGCCCGAGCTTACGGGCGAGCGCACCGAGTGCTGCGGCTTCGGCGGGCTCGTCTCCGAGGCCAATCCGCCCCTGGCCGGGGAGGCTGCGGAGCGCCGCGCCTCGCGCATGGACGGGGATTGGGTGACCTACTGCGCCATGTGCCGCGACATGCTCTCCAAGACCGGGCGCAGCGTGGTCCATGCGCTCGATCTGCTGCTCCCCGGCGAGCCGGGCAGCGCGAACCAAGCCGGGAGGCGCCCCGCGCCGGGATATTCCGCCCGCAGGGAAAACCGCGCCCGGCTGCGCGAGACGCTCCTGCGCGAGCTCTGGCCCGACTCCGCGCCCGGCCTCGCCGCCGCCGAGGAGCCCTGGGAGGAGGTCCGCGTGCGCCTCACCGGGCAGGCCGCCGCCAACATGGAAGAGCGCCGCATCCTCGTCGGCGACGTGCAAAAGACCCTGCTCCGCGCCCGGCAGAGCGGCCATGCATTCAAGAACGACGCCACGGGAAGACTGCTTTCCAAGCATCGGCCCGTGAGCGTGACCTACTGGGTGGAATACGAACCCGACGGCGACGGCTACCTCGTGCACAACGCCTGGTGCCATCGCATGCACATCCTGGGAGGGCAGTCATGAGCGCCATTCGCGTTCCCGAGGCGGAGATCACCGGATGGCGGTGCGCGTGCTGCGATGAGCCGCTGCGCCTCGCGCCCGCCGTGCTGGAATACCTGGGCAGCAACTTCAACGTGGAGCTGCCGAGCTGCCCCAAGTGCGGCGACGTGCTCATCCCGGAGCAACTCGCCCTGGGCAAGATGCTCGAAGTGGAGAAACTCCTGGAGGACAAGTGAGCCCCGCCCGGGAAGCCGGAGCCGCGCCGCCGCCCCTCTGGGAGCGCCCGGCGCTGCGGGCCGCCGCAGGAGCGACCCTGCGGCCCGGAGGCTTCGCGCTCACGGACCGCCTGGCCGAACTCGTGGGCCTCGGGCCGGGCATGGACGTGCTCGACGTGGGCTGCGGCCTGGGAGCCACAGTGGCCCGGCTGCGGGCACGCCACGGCGTGCGGGCCCTGGGGGTGGAGCCCTTCGCCGCGCAGCTCGCCGAGGCCCGTTCCGCGCCCGGTGCAGCCGCCCTTGAGGGCGCGCTTTTGCCCGGATCGGCCCAGGACCTGCCGTTTCCGCCCGATTATTTCGACGTGCTGTTCTGCGAGTGCGTGCTCTCCCTCACGCCCGATCCCGCTGCGGCCCTGGCGGAGTTCGCCCGGGTGCTCCGGCCCGGCGGGCGGCTCGCGCTCACGGACGTGACCAGGCACCACGACGCGGCCCCGTCCGCCTCCCCGCCTGCCTTCCCAGAGGACGACGGCACCGCCACCTGCGCCCGCAGCCCCTTTGATGCGCCGGAGCTCGCGGCGCTCGTGGCCGACGCCGGGTTCGACGTCGAAATCCAGGAAGACCATTCCCACCTGCTCAAGGAACTGGCCGCCCGGCTCATCCTCGCCGGGGAGCGGCCCCAATGCCCCTGCGCCGGGGGCTACACACTGCTCGCGGCGCGAAAAAGGAGCGAAAGATGATCGACGAAACCTCTCTTCGCGTGCTTGCACTGGCCGGGAAGGGCTATTGTTGCAGCCAGATCATGGCCCTGGAGGCCTTGGGCGACATGGGCCGGGAAAATCCCGACCTCGTGCGCGCCATGGCCGGGCTGTGCAAGGGCATGGGCGACTGCGCGGGCATCTGCGGCGTGTTTTCCGGCGCGGCCTGCGTGCTCGGCCTGCACACGGGCAAGGGCGAGGACATGGAGCAGACCGACGAACGCCTCGCCCTCATGCTGAACGAGCTGGCCGAATGGTTCGCCGCGCGCTGCGGCGAGTTCGGCGGCACCACCTGCCTAGCCGTCTGCGGCAACGAGGAAGGCAGGCCCGACCCCGCCCGCTGCGGCGTGCTCGTGGCCGAGACCTCCAACATGGTGCGGACGTTGCTCATGGAGAATGAGTACGACCCCACTGCTGGTCGCTGAAAAGCGGCGGTCTGCTTCGTTGCGGGGAGTGTTGCGGCCCCACGTGGACAGAAGAGTCCACTTCGGGTCCGCCCCCCAACCCCGCGCCTGGCATCCCACCACTTTTGAGCGACCAGCGGTTGGTCGTTGAAATCGGCGGTATGCTTCGTTAAGTGAATTCCAGGCGAGTCTTCGAGCCGTGGAAGATCTTATGCCCCAGGTATAAGTGAATTCCAGGCGAGTCTTCGAGCCGTGGAAGATCTTATGCCGTTGGTATGCGGGGAGTGTTGCGGCCCCTCGTGGACAGAAGAGTCCACTTCGGGTCCGCCCCCCATCCCCGCGCCTGGCATCTCACCACTTTTGAGCGACCGCAAAGCGGGTGATTCGCAGCGGCCAGCAAAGAGGTGGATTCGGGGGCGGACAGAAAAGAGGGTGAAACGGCCAGGCCAGCAAAGAGGGGAATGCGCTTGAGCGCGGGCATCCATTTGCTGCGTGGCTGCCGGGCAGGGTGAAGCCCGAAACCGCCGTCCTCGCATGTCCGCCGCCCGCGCAAGTCCGTCGTTCGCATAAGGCCGCTCGCGTGAGGCCATGGCCAGCGCAAGCCCGCCGCCCGCGCAGGGCAAAATCCACGCAAGCCTGTCGCCCTCGCAGGGCTCGTTCGAGGAGCGGGGGCTATCCCGGCGTTCGGGCCCAGACCTCGCGCAACAGCTCCGCCACCAGCCGCACCGCTGGCCGGGCGGCCTCGTCCTCGCGGAAGGCGATGGACAGCGGGCAGGGCAGGGGCTCGGGCCGCCAGACCAGCACGCCGCCACGGGCCACCAGAGGCTCGGCCTCGGATGCCTCCAGCACGGCCAGGCCCAGCCCCGCCTCGGCCAGCGCGCCCTTGGCGTGCTCCCCGTTGGCCAGTGGCCCGGCCCGGCGGGGCAGCCCGCGCGCCGTCAGGGCCTCCAGTGCCGCCTGTTCATAGGGGCACCACTGCCCGCAGGTGATCCACGGGTGGCCGGAGAGCTCCTCCCAGGTGCCCGCCGTGATGCCGAGGGACGGGGCCCCCGCCACCACCAGCTCGCAGACGCCCAGCTCCACCCTTGCCACCCCTTCGTGCTCCTTCTCGCCGAAGAGAAAGCCCAGATCGATCTCCCTGCGTGCCAGCATGCGCACCACCTCCACGGACGAGGCCGCGAGCACGTCCAACGCCAGGCCCGGGGCCGCGACCTTGAGCCTGGAGGCCAGTTCGGCCAGGCGCAGGGTCTCGGGCGCGGCGTTGAGCGCCAGGCGAAGGCTCCCCGAGGGCTGCCTGCGTAGCGCCTGGGCTGCGTCGAAGACCCCCCGCGCGGCCCGGACCGCCGCCTCGGCGCTCTCGCGCAGGGCGCGGCCCTCCTCGGTGAGGAACATGCCCCGCGACGTGCGCTCGAAAAGCCGGAGCCCCAGCTCGTCTTCAAGCTGGCGTATCTGCGCCCCGGCTGCGGGCGTGGAGAGGTGCCTGCGCTCCGCCGCGCGGGTCAGGTTCTCCTCCTCGCAGACGGCCAGAAAGGTTTCAAGTCTGCCGATGTCCAGCACGTCTGTCTTCTCCGTGTAAGGCCCAGGCTAACGCCGCTGTTCGCCATTTCGAATTCCCGGGGTTGTGCCGCCAGCGTATAAAGGGTCCCAGCGGCAGTCAACGTGAACCACGGAGATCGGAAGTGCAC
>JBFWJM010000239.1:0-5376 GCA_050253205.1 Desulfovibrionaceae bacterium | reverse complement strand
GCAGGGAGCTCGGCAGGGACAGGGCGAAGGCCGCCACGTCCGGGTCCAGGAGCGGGGCGCGCGTCACCAGCCCGAAGCGCATGGCCGCGCGGTCCACCTTGGGCAGCACGTCTCCCGGCAGGTAGGTCCTGGCGTCCATGCGCCGCATCCAGTCCGTGAAATCGGCCTCCGGCGACCCCGCGATCACCGGGAGGGCGGGGCTTTCGGGCAGGTTCTCGGCCATGAGCGCGGCCGGGTCCGGCCAGCAGGAGCACAGCCGCAGGTAGAGCGCGGCCGGGTCCGTGGCTCCGAGCACCGAGGCGAGCTTGGCGAGCTTCTGCCCGGGCAGGCGCGTGGCGAGGCCGAGCCGCCGGGCCAGGGCGTCCGTCCATGGAGGAGGAACGCTCCCGAGCAGCGCCCCGCAGGCCGCGCGCAGGGGCCGGGGTGCTCGCCGCAGCCGGGCCCAGAGCCGGGGCGCGGCCGCGTGGCGGTTGTACCCGGCGAAGAGTTCGTCCCCGCCGTCGCCCGAGAGGGCCACGGTGACGTGCTCGCGCGTCAATCGGCAGACCAGGGCCGTGGGCAGGGCCGAGGGGTCGGCGAAGGGCTCATCCCAGATGCGCGGCAGCTCTTCCGCCAGGGCCAGGGCGTCCTCGGGCCGGGCCGTGAGGGTGGTGTGCTCCGCGCCCAGGTGCGCGGCCACGGCCGCCGCGTCGGCGGATTCGTCCCAGGCCGGGTCGTCGTAGCCGATGGTGAAGGTCTTGACCGGGCCCAGGCGGCGCATGAGCGCCACCACCAGGGAGGAATCCACCCCGCCGGAGAGCAGCGCGCCCAGGGGCACGTCCGCCAGGAGCTGGCGCTCCACGGCGCGGGCCAGCACCCGTTCCAGCCCGTCCAGGGCCTCGGCCTCGGTGCCCCGGAAGGGTTCGGCCCCGCCCGCCGGGGAGATGGCGTCGGCCTCGAACCAGCGCTCGGGCTCCGGCAGGGCTTCTCGTAGCGTCTCGGAGTGGACCGTGAGCAGGCAGCCGGGCGGCAGCTTGCGGGCGGCGCGGTAGATGGTGCGCGGCTCGGGCACGTAGGCGAAGCGCAGGTACAGGGCCAGGGACTCGCGGTCCACAGCGGAATCGAACCCGGGAATCGCTCGCAGCGCCTTGAGCTCCGAGGCGAAGACGAAGAGCCGTTCGCCCCCGTGCTGCTCGCCTCCGTGGTGCACCACGGCGTAGTGCAGGGGCTTCTCGCCGAAGGGGTCGCGCCCCAGGGTCAGGGCGCGCTCGCGCGCGTCCCAGAGGGCGAAGGCGAACATGCCGCGCAGCCTCGGCAGGGTGCGCCGCGCGCCCCAGGCCGCCAGGGCCGCGAGCAGGGTTTCCGTGTCCGACGTGGAGCGCCAGCCGCCCTCGGGCTCGGGCAGCTCGCGCCGCAGGTCCAGGTGGTTGTATATCTCGCCGTTGAGCAGCAGGCGGAAGCGCCCGCCCGGGTCGGCCATGGGCTGGGCCCCGCGCGGGGAGAGGTCGAGGATGGAGAGCCTGCGGTGGGCCAGGGCGATGCCCCGCGCGGCGAAGAGCCCGCTGTCGTCCGGGCCGCGATGGGCCAGCGCGGCGGACATGGCCTCCGCCCCGGCCGCGAGCGCCTCCCCGGGGAGGGCCTCGCCCGGGGTCGGGTGGAATATGCCCGCGATGCCGCACATGCCCGCCATCTATCAAGAACGGGCAGGGCGGTAAAGCGCGGGGCCGGGTGCCGACGGGTGATGACGGGAGTTGCCGCCTGGGCATGGTTGCGCTATCGTTCCGGCCATGTTCGGGAAACGCCCGCCATCGGCCCCGGCAACGGGGCGCACCGCCGCGCCGCTCACGTTGTCGCTCACGTTGTCGCTCGTGCTGGCCCTTTCCCTGCTGGCGGCCTTGCCCGTCGCTGCCCGTGCACAAGACGCCCGAGCGCTCATCGCCCGCGCCGTGGCCGAGCAGGGCTACGACCTCTCCTCCTTCTACGAGCCCCCCGATGTTTCCGACGACCCGGCAACGCCGGGCTACATCGCCCTGGGGTACGCCCGGGCCGACATCCGCCTCGCGGACGGGGCCACGGCCTTTGCCGCCTCCGGGCGCGGGCTCGCCGTGGGCTTCGCGGACGGCACCCTCCAGATCTTCGGCCCCCTGGCCTGCGGGGCCGCCCCCGCCGAGGGCCAGGATGCGCACGACGACTGGCCCGCCGCCGCCGTGGCGCTCATGGGCTATGCCCAGGACGCCCGCTACGCCCTGGCCGTGCCCCAATCGCGCGACCGCGTGGCCGTGTTCGACCTGGAGCGCTGCGCCGTGGACCGCGTGCTGCCCGTGGACCAGGTGGTCTCCGTGGCCGTCTCGCGCAGCGGGGAGTTCATGGCCGTGGCCCGGGAGGACGGCGTGCTCCTGGCCGGGCCCCTGACGGGGATCATCTCCGGCGGGCTGCATGAGCTGCCCCTGCGCCTGGACGGCGTGCTCGCCGTGGGCTTCGGCCCGGACCAGGGCGTGCTCGTCGCCGTGGACCGCGCTGGCCTGGTGGTGCTCTGGAACCTGCTGGAAGACCGGGAACTCGGCCGCTTCAGCGCCGGGCAGGGCCCCTTCGTTGCCGCCCGCTTCGAGGATGAACGCCTGCTCCTGGCCCGAAGCGCACCCAACCCCGCCTCCCCCTCGGCAACGCCCGCCCGGGACGCCGCCTGGGACGCCTCCTGGGACCTCGCCGCGCGCAAGCCCGTACCCTTCACCCGCGAACAAGCCCGCTACTCCCTCGCCGACGGCGCGCTCTTCTACCGCACCTTCGCCCCCGTGCTCCGCGCCGAAGCCCGGCCCGGGCCCGTTCGCCTGCGCGCCGCTTACGCCCCCTCCCGGGGCATGCTCGGCGTGGACGACCCCGACGGCGTGCGCCGCTGCTACGACGCGGCCTCCGGCCTCCCCGCCCCCTGCCTCCCGGCCACGGACTGGACCCCCGTGGACGTCGGCCCCCGTGGCGAGCTCGCCATCGGCACGGCCCGCTACCGGCTGGCCGACACCGTCTACCAGAACGACCACGACGTGCTCCTCGCACGCTGGAACCAGCAGGACGAATGGTTCCTCTGGTGGGTGCGCGACGAACGCCTGCGCGAGGACAACCCCCTCCCCGGCCACCTGCCCCAGCGCGAATCCATCCTCTCCTCGCGGCCCGTGGTGTGGGCGCCCATCCTCCCGCCCCCCGGCTTCCCCTAGCGGCGAGCCGCTGAAAAGGGGCGGTCTGCGGCGTTGCTTCAAGTGCGCCGGACCCTCATGTATCTGGGCATACTATTCGGTCCCGGCGCACTCTCGCGCCTGGCATCCCACCCCTTTGAGCGGCTCCGCGAAGAGAGTGGAGAGGGCGTCGGCGAGATGCCGCTCGTGGCGTCGGCCCGGTCCCTCGAATACCGCAAGCGTATGCTGCGGGTCAGTTTTCATCCCCTTGAAGGCTCCGCGAAGAGAGTGGAGAGGGGGGGAAGATGCAGGCCACGAAGAGCCCGGCTCCCGGGAACCGCACAACCCCAAGCGCCGTCCGCGTAGGACTCGCCGTCCGCGTAGGACTCGCCACCCGCGTAGGACTCGCCACCCGCGTAGGACTCGCCACCCGCGTGGGGTCGGCGTCCGTGTGGCTCGCGTGACGTTCTGTTTCCGCTCGGTAACGCCGCTGGGCCGGGCGTTGCGCGTGGGGGGGAAACGGTATAAGGGGCACCGAAACGACAACAAGGAGACATGCCCCATGTCCATGCCTTTTGTGGATCTCAAGGCGCAGTACGCGCGCATTGAAAAAGCCGTCAACGAGAACATCCGCGCCGTGCTCGAACACGGCCGCTACATCGGCGGGCCGGAGATCACCGAGCTGGAGCGCCGTTGCGCCGAGTTCGCCGGGGCCAAGCACGCCCTGGCCTGCGGCTCCGGCACGGACGCCCTGCTCCTGGCCTACCTCGCCCTGGGCATCGGCCCCGGCGACGCGGTCTTCACCACGCCCTTCACCTTCATGGCCACGGCCGAGACCATCACCCTGCTCGGGGCCACCCCCGTGTTCGTGGACATCGACCCCGTGACCTTCAACATGGACCCCGCCAAGCTCGCCGCCGCCATCGACGACGTGCGCCTGGCCCGCCCGGAACTGACGCCGAAGGCCGTGGTGCCCGTGGACCTCTTCGGCCTGCCCGTGGACTACGACGCCCTCCTGCCCATCGCCGAGGCCGCCGGGCTCAAGGTCGTGGTGGACGCGGCCCAGTCCTTCGGGGCCACGCTGCACGGCAAGGTCACCGCTTCCATGGGCCACGTGGGCTGCACCTCCTTCTTCCCGGCCAAGCCGCTCGGCTGCTACGGCGACGGCGGCATGTGCTTCACCGACTCCGACGAGACCTACGACGCGCTCTTCTCCCTGCGCGTGCACGGCCAGAACGTGGAGGACAAGTACGACAACATCCGCATCGGCCTGAACGCGCGCATGGACTCCATCCAGGCGGGCATCCTGCTGCCCAAGCTCGACCTCTTCCCCGAGGAGATCGAACTGCGCAACGACGTTGCCGCGCGCTACTCCGAGCGCCTGGCGGGCTCCGCGCTCGTCACCCCCACGGTGCCGGAGGGCATGCGCAGCGTCTGGGCGCAGTATTCCATCCTCGCCCGCGACGAGGCCCACAGAGCCGAGCTCCAGGCCCGCCTCCAGGAGCGCGGCGTGCCCACGGCCATCTACTACCCCATCCCCCTGCACCTCCAGACCGCCTACAAGGACCTGGGCTACAAGCCGGGCGACATGCCCGTGTGCGAGGCCATCGGCGGGCGCATCTTCAGCCTGCCGTTCCACCCCTACCTCGCCGCCGAGGACCAGGACCGCGTCTGCGAGGGGCTGCTGGCCTAGGCGTTGACAGGGAGTTATAAAAATCTTATCAAGGTTTATGAAAATTTTCATAAGATAGATAAGGTCGATCAATATGGACCCAATTCGCAATCCATTCGTCCCCGGTGCGGGAACGCCTCCCGCCAAGCTGGCAGGCAGGGACGAATTGCTGGAGCGCACCCGCGTTACGCTGGAGCGGGTGCGCCTGGGAAAGAGCGCCAAGAGCTTCATCGTGGTGGGGTTGCGCGGTGTGGGAAAAACCGTGCTGCTGAACGAGGTGCTGCGCACGGCCGAGGCCCTGGGGTTCACCGTATTGGACATTGAAGCCCACGAAGGCAAGAGTCTGCCTGCCCTGCTGGTGCCTCGGCTTCGGCAGGCGCTGTTTCGTCTGGACGATGGGGAAAAGGCGTCCGCATATGCAAGGCGGGGGCTCAAGGTGCTTGCCGCTTTTGCCAACGCAATTCGTGTGAAGTACGAAGACGTGGAATGGGGGCTGTCCATCGAAGGGGAAAAAGGTTCCGCGGATAGCGGTGACCTGGAAATCGATCTTGCCGAGCT
>JBFWJM010000238.1:0-5414 GCA_050253205.1 Desulfovibrionaceae bacterium | reverse complement strand
GATCTCCTCCGCCGTGGGGGTAAACTGGATGCGCTCCTGCGGCGAGGGGAAGCCGGAGCCCTCGTCCTGCAGGGAGATGCAGCCCACGCAGCGCGCGTTGCACGTCTTGGCCGTGGGCAGCGGGGCCTCGAAGCGCCCGAGGCTCAAGTTCTTGGCCGCCGGGCAGCCGTAGGTCAGGGCGCAGCCCGTGAGGTGGCGCACGAGCCTGTTCTCGGGAAATTTCTTCATCAGCGCGTGCGCGCCGGAGCGTATCCTGTCCTGGGCTATGCCCGTGAACACCTGCCTGCGGTCCTGGTCCACCTTCTTGGCGCAGACCCAGAAGCGGTCGTCCGCGTAGCCTATGGCCGCGTAGGAGAGCAGCGGCAGCAGGGGGGCGTCCTCGTCCGCGTCGTACGCGGCCACGCCCGTCACCGTGTGCGCCGGGCAGACGAACGCGGCCACGGCCAGTTCATCCAGCACCTCCACCGCGCCCGTGGCCGGGTCGAGGCCCATGGCGTAGCGCCCCGGGAGCAGGAAGAACTCGCTCTCCTCGGGCAGGGGGATGAGTTCGTCGGGCCGAGGCAGGGCGAGCTCCTCCCCCCGGCGGCAGAGCATGAGCAGGTCCGGGTGGTCGTAGACGTTGCCGTCGCGGTCGGCCACCAGCAGGCGCGGGGCGGGGGTTTCGTGTTTTTTCTTGGGCATGGGCGGACTGTAGGGCAAGGCGGACTGTAGGGCAAGGCGGGGTTCGGGGCCAGAGGAAGTTCGGGGCCGGGCGGCGTGCGAAAGGGCGCAGCAAGGCCGCGCGCTCATTCCACCCGGAAGTGCACGATGCGCGGCTCGCCGTCCTCGACGTAGAAGACGTACGCCAGCCGCAGCACCTCGCCGCTTGCCCCCCGGACCGCCACCACCGCCTCGCCGGCGCCGGACTGGGACAGCGTGCTTTCCAGCTCGTAGTCCGTGAGCTGGCGGAGCGGTTCGAGGGAATCGACGACCTCGCGGAACTGCTCCGGGGAGACGCTGTCCTTGAAGAGTTGCGCGGTCTGCTCGTAGGCCCCGGCCACGTCTCCCGCGCGCAGGGCTTGCATGTGTTCTTCCATGGCGCTGCCCACGCGATGGCTGTCCTGCAAGAGCAGGAACACCACCAGCACCGGAAGCAGCAGAACAGCCCCGAGGAACCAGGGCCAGCGAAGCGCGCGCGGGCTGGGTCTGGCCGTGGCCGGGCCCCCCGCAACGCCGCCGCCGCAGGCAGGGCAGAACAGCGCGCCGAGGGGCAGCTCGCCGCCGCACCTGGAACAGTACATCTCAATCCCTCCTGCCCGGGCGGCCGTTTCCACCCCGGGGCCGTTGTGTCATCCTTGTACGCATGCGTTTTCTCCCGACGCTCATGCGTTATCGCCTTGTGCGCATGCTTCCGCCTGGCGGCGGGCTCAAGGGTCGAAACCGTAGGTCGGGCACTGGAAGCTCGCCACACGCCAGCTCCCGCCTTCGTGGTGCAACAGGAAGGTCATGGGCACCGGGCCGACCTCCCGCAGATGGGCGTAGCACAGGAGGTCTGCGGTGAGCCTGCCCAGGCGGACGTTCTTTTTCTCCAGCCCGGAGAGGGCGCTGAGGTCCGGGAGCTGCCCGGCGAGCGCGGCGAGCTGCTCCTCCGAGACGGATTCCCTGAACCCCGCGCTGGTCCAGCCGAGGGCCTCGTCGTACCGGGCCTCGCCCATGGCCGTGAGGAATCCCTGGGCCGGCTCCAGGAGCGCATCGCCGGGCAGGGTGGCGTGGAGCTGTACGGTGAGCGCCAAGCCCCCGGCGAGCAGGAAGATTATCGCCAGGGCGAGGAGCACGTTGCGCCGGGTGCGCAGGGGCGGCGCTTCGGTCCCGCAATTGGGGCAGTGGTTTTCCCTGGCGCGCAGGCTGAAGCGGCAGTTGGTGCAGCGCATGCGTTTGTCCGATGGCGGTTCCCCGGTCAGGGGGAGGTGATGAGGTGGATGCGCCATTGGCCGTCCATCTTGAAGACGACGTAGCGGCCGCGCTGGGGATTGCCCTCGCCGCCCTCCACCAGGGCCACGACCTCGGCTCGGTCGCCGTAGCGGCTGATGTGTTCCACGGTGCGCTCGTGCATGTCGCGCATGGCGTTGTTGCTTTCCACCATCTCCCGGAAGGCCTTCCGGTTGATGATGGACTGGAACGCGCCGGAGGTGCGGGCGTAGGCCGCTTCGAGGTCGCCCGCGCGCAGGGCGTCGAGGTGTGCGCGCACGGCCCTGGCCGGGGCGTTGAGGTAGAGCCAGAACGCGAGCCCCAGCCCGGCCGGGACGGCCAGCACCAGGAGGGCGACCCAGGACCAATGCCGGGCCCCGCGTCCGGGGCGGCGCGGCAGCGCGCGCGGCGGCGAGCCCCCGGGAAGCCGCGCCCCGCAGGCCGGGCAGAAGCTGGCCCCCTCCGGGGCGGCATGTTCACAAACCGCGCACTGCACACGTCCTCCCTGGTTGGTCAGGAAAGCTATATCAATCAATGCGCTGGCGCAAGGGGAGAGGGGGCGTTTCAACCCCGGGAGGGAAAGGCGCGGTCCAGCCGCTCGCGCACCTGGACGAGCTCGGGGTCGTCCGGGGCCTCGGCCACCAGCCCGGCCGCCTCGGACGCCAGGGAGCGGGCGAAGTTGGGGTCGCCCCCATGGGAGAAGGCCACGGCCAGCAGCAGGCAGGCCTTGGCCCGGGAGCGGCGCATGGCCGGGTCCTCGGGGTGGCGCTCGGCCGCGCGGCGCAGCAGGATGTAGAAGTCGTACGCCTCGGAGGGGCTGCGCACCTGGAGCCAGACCACCACGAGGCGCACGGCCGCCTCCGTGAGCAGCGTGTCGAGCTCGTCGATGCGGGGCTTGCGTTCGGCAATGCGCGCCAGCACGGCAAAGGCGTCCCTTGCGCGGGCCGTTTCGCCCTTGAGCAGGCGGCCCATGAGCGCGTTGGAGGCGCAGAGCCCGAGCGCGCCCCGGGTGTCGGGGGCGGCGCTGTCCCCGGCCAGGCGTTCCACGGATTTCCAGACGTGGTCGGCCTCGGCGTGCTTCCCCGCTTCCAGAAACCGGGCGATGACCCCGGAGGCTATGCGCGCGGCCAGGGCCCGCAGGGGCTCGAACCCTTGCTCGGTCAGGGCGCGTTCGAGGACCTGTTCGTACACGGCCCTGGCCAGCTCGGGCTCGTGGGCGGAGAGGGTGGCCTGGGCCTGGCGGCGCATCTCCTCGGCATAGGCGCTGAATTCGTCCATGGGCCGGAACCCTACGCCCCGGGGCCTGCGGGCGCAAGCGCAGAGGCGGGCCGGACGCGGTACCAGTAGCGGTACAGCGGGCGGAAGCCGAGGGAGGCGTAGAGCGCGCGGGCGGGGAGGTTCGTCTCCACCACCTGGAGGTAGCAGAGGCGGGCTCCGGCGGCGCGCCCGGCGGCCAGCAGCGCGCGTACCAGGCGGGTGGCGTGGCCCCGGCGGCGCGCGGCCTCGCGGGTGGCCACGTCGAAGATGCCGAACAGCGGGCCATGCGAACCTCCCCGGGCATCGGCGGTTGCGGTGGCCGTGTCGGGCACGCCGATGCCGCAGGAGCAGTAGCGCGGGTCGGCCCCGGCCTCCTCCTTGGGGCAGGGAACGCAGGTGTAATAGGCATGGCCCAGCCGGTTTTCCAGGATCATGCGGTGCGCGGGGTGGGGCTCGGGTGCGCCGTTGCAGTCCGCCCAGGCGGGCAGCCAGCGCGAAAGCGGCAGCGGACCCCGCCCCTCTGCATCCCCGGTGGTCTCCGCGTCCGCCGCCGAGTTGTCCGGCGCGTCATCCAGAGGCAGAACCAGCACCAGGGTCGGGTCCACCATGTCGTACCCGCGCGATGCGAGGAGCCGATCCACGGCGGGGTCGAGAAAATCGGGTATCTTGAAGATGGCGGGCTGGCCTCTTCTTTCGTAGGCGGCCTCGCAGGCGTCCATGCGCTCGGGCAGCAGCACCAGGGGCGGCAGGGGCGAGGCGGAGTTGGCGCGCTTGGTGTGCCCCCCGGCGAAGCGCGCCTCCCAGCCCATGACGTACTCCTGCTCCACCCCGGGCCAGGCGCGCAGCGCGGCCTCCTCCACGGCCAGGCGCAGGGTGTCGTCATCGAGCCGGGCGGGAAGGCCGCCGGAAGAACCGTCGGAGTCTTTGGTTGCGTGGCCGCCGTGGCCATCGTCGAAGTCGTCGTGCTGGTCCATGGGTTCCTCCCCTTTCCGGTGCCCTCCACCGGAAACCGGAAAAAGGCCGGTTCCTGGAGGGAACCGGCCTTGAAGGTGCGTAGCTTTTCGGCTTAACGCTTGGAGTACTGGTACTTGGCGCGGGCGCCGGGCTGACCGTACTTCTTGCGTTCCTTCTTGCGCGCGTCGCGCGTGAGCAGACCGGCCTTTTTCAGCACGGGTCGCAGCTCGGGGTCGAGCTCCTGCAAAGCGCGGGCGATGCCGTGGCGCACGGCCTGGGCCTGTCCGGCCACGCCGCCGCCCGTGCAGTTGCACTTGACGTCGATCTTGTCGAGCAGGCGGACGATCTTCAGCGGCTGCTGCACGAGAATCTGCAGCGCCTTGCGCGGGAAGTACTCGTCCAGGGGCCGATCATTGATGATGATCTGGCCGGTACCCTTGTAGATGCGCGTGCGCGAGACGGCCGTCTTGCGCTTGCCGGTGCCGTACTTGAATTCGCTCATGGTGTGTATCCGTTGCAAAAAGTCTTACAGGTCGAGGGCCTTGGGCTGCTGGGCGGCGTGCGGATGCTCGCCTCCGGCGTAGACCTTCAGCTTCTTGAGCTGGGCGCGGCCCATGCGGTTCTTGGGCAGCATGCCCTTCACGGCGTGGGTGATGACATTTTCCGGCTTGATGGCGAGCATCTCGGCCAGGGTCTTGCTCTTGAGGCCGCCGGGGTAGTTGGAGTGCTTGTAGTAGCGCTTCTGCTCCAGCTTGTTGCCGGTAACCTTGATCTTCTCGGCGTTGACCACGACCACGAAGTCGCCCATGTCCATGTGCGGGGCGAACTCGGCCTTGTGCTTGCCGCGCAGGCGGCCGGCAATCTCGGTGGCGAGGCGGCCGAGCACCTTGTCGGTGGCGTCCACCACGAACCACTCGCGGTTGGCGTCTTCGGGTTTGGGGCTATAAGTCTTCATTTCCTTGCTCCTTCACTGAAAGCGGGAAGGGGATACTTACGGAGTTTGCCTGCCGCTGTCAAGCGGCGGAATCCACTTTTTCTCGGCCGCAATCCGGGTTTCCGGGCGGCCTGCTCGCGGCGCTACGCGCCGACGATCTCCACCACCTTGGCCAGGGCCGCGTCGATGCCCGCCGGGTTGGTGCCTCCGGCCTGGGCCATGTCCGGCCTTCCGCCGCCGCTGCCGCCCACCTCGGCGGCCGCCGCCTTGACGATGTCCCCGGCCTTGAAGCGGCCGAGCAGATCCTTGGTCACGGCCACGA
>JBFWJM010000237.1:0-5445 GCA_050253205.1 Desulfovibrionaceae bacterium | reverse complement strand
GAACACCCCCCAAAGCCCCGCGAAGCCCCCCGGAGCAGGCACCTCCCCCCTCCTCCAACATTCAGTTTGCGTAAGCGGCTTGAGCTTAATTGATGTGAAACGGATGCCCGTTAATACATGGACAGAAAAGAAAATGAACGATGATAAAGCAAAATAAAAACGAAATATATCTTGATGCATGTCGGAATCGTTGTTGCTGCATTCGGGCAACAGGAGGTCGACATGCGAAACAGCGCAAAGGAATTGTCATTATACTCAAGAAGTGACGCTTATGACGTCATCTTCAGGCAGTATAGAAACTTCATTTTGCATTGCATCCGATCCTTCTACGACTCCATCGGGCGCAAGTGCACGGCAGATGTAAAGGAAGACATCTTCCAGGAAATCGCCCTCAAGATTCTCAAGAACGGATACATCGACCGCTTCGACGGCTCCCGCAGTTCCATGACCACCTGGTTGGGCATGATCGCCCGGACCACGGCCATCGACCACCTGCGGCGCCGCAGGCTGGAGACCTCCGACGCAGACGTGGAGGCCGCCCCGGTGGAGCAGGACTTCGACTCCGGGCTCGACCCCCTGCCCCTGCCCCAGGGCGTGCTCACCGACCGCCAGCGCCAGGTGCTCGTCCTGGGCTTCCAGGAAGGGCTCGACGCCCTGGAGATCGCCGGACGCCTCGGCATATCCCCGCGCACCGTCCGCAGCCTCAAGTTCCAGGCGCTGGAGCGCCTGCGCACCCACTTCGGCCAGCCAGAACACGCCGGCCGCCTTTCCAGGAGCGAGCAATGAGCAGCATCGAAAGCCTCTACACCACCACGGACGCGACCACGACCACCGAGTCCTCCAGTTCGAGCATGCTGGACTCCGACGCCTTTATGCAGCTGTTGATCACGGAGATCCAGTACCAGAACCCCCTCGACCCGCTGGACTCCACCGAATACGTGACCCAGCTCGCCGAGCTGGCCGAGCTGGAGCAGCTCACCCTCATCGCCGAGGGCATGGACGGCATCCAGGAGACCGTGGACGAGATGGGCGTGACCAGCGCCATCAGCTACCTCGGCACCTCCGTCCTGGCGGACGGCTCCGAGCTGACCCTCTCCGACGGCCAGGCCTCCACCGTGAGCGTGACCCTGGAGGACGACGCCGCCGAGGTGACCATCAACATCCTCGACTCCAACGGCAACGTCGTGGCCACCGAGATTCTCGGCGAGAGCGAGGCCGGAACCTACTCCTACACCTGGGACGGCACCGACGTGGACGGCAACGCCATGGACGACGGCACGTACTCCGTGGAGGTCACGGCCCTGGATGAAAACGGTGGCGACGTGGACACCTCCACCACCGTCAGCGGCGAGGTCATCGCCGTCTCGGAAACCTCCTCCGGCATCGTGCTCACCCTGGAGGACGGCCGCGAGGTGGACCTCGCCGACGTCACCGACGTCTACACCATCTGATTTTTCCAAAGAGCCAAAGGGAGCAAGTCATGAGCATCACCAGTTCCATGTGGGTCGGCGTTTCCGGCCTCACCGCGCAGAGCCAGGCCGCCTCGGTCATCTCCAACAACCTCGCCAACGCGGACACCACGGGCTACAAGTCCTCGTCCACCAACTTCGAGGACGTGTTCAGCTCCACCATCGTGGCCGGCGGCAGCACCAATCAGGTGGGCAACGGCGTCACGGTCTCGTCCATCGACGTGGACTGGAGCCAGGGCACCTACGAAACCTCCAGCTCCGTGCTCGACATGGCCATAGCCGGGGACGGCTTCTTCATCGTGGAGGACGCCGTCACCGGCGACATCTACTACACCCGCGACGGCAACTTCGAACTCGACGAGGAAGGCTACCTCGTGGACTCCAGCGGCAACCGCGTCCAGGGCTGGGCCATGGAGGACGGCTCCATCACCGGCACGCTCACGGACATCCAGATCGACCAGTCCCAGTCGCCCCCGCAGGCCACCAGCGAGATCACCTTCTCCATCAACCTGAACGACGCGGCCGACAACAACACCACCTCCTCCAACGGGGCCACGGCGCTCTTCAACGCCTACAACGGCACCAACGAGGAGCCTCTGGACGACTCGCGCTACGCCTACGAGACGAGCATCACCGTCTACGACGAGAGCGGCACCGCCCACGACGTGACCATGGCCTTCGACCCCGTGGGCACCACGAGCAACGGCTCCACCGTCTGGGAATACGTGGTCTACTCCGACCCCAGCGAGGACATGCGCAACGTGGACGGCGTGGACGTGGGCACCACCAGCGCGGCGGGCCTGCTCATGACGGGCACCATCACCTTCGACTCCGACGGCACCGTGGAGTCCATGACCGCCTTCACCCTCGACGACACCCTCTCCGACTCCTCCAACCTCCTGGCGGAGGAGAACTGGGTCCTTGCGGACATTGATTCCAACGGCATGGTGACCTTCGACGCCAACTTCACGGGCAGCGAGGAAGACCAGACCATATCCCTCGACCTCGGGCTCACCAACACCAGCTCGACCCTCACCTGGGACACCTCCGGCGGCATCGACTCCCTGGACGACATCACCTCCACCACGGACCTCTCGGACCTGCCCACCTTCGCGGATTCCAAGGCCTCCACCGACGCCATCACCAGCTACGGCGTGAGCTCCGCCACCTACTCCTTCTCCCAGGACGGCTACTCCTCCGGCACGCTGGAAGAGCTCATCGTGGACGAATACGGCGTCATCAGCGGGCTCTACTCCAACGGCGAGACCATCGACCTCTACACCGTGGCCCTGGCGGACTTCGCCAACACCGGCGGGCTCTACAGCGAGGGCGGCAACCTCTGGAGCGCCACGGCCGACTCCGGCGACGCCATCATCGGCCAGGCAGGGAGTGCGGGCTTCGGCTCCATCGCCTCCTCCACCCTGGAAGGCTCCAACGTGGACATCGCCACGGAGATGACCAACCTCGTCATCCTCCAGTCCATCTACCAGGCCAACTCCAAGGTCATCACCACGGCGGACACCCTGCTCCAGACGGCCATCGGCCTGAAGCGCTAACCCGGACATCCAGACACAGGAGCCGTCATGATCACGAACCTCTACAGCATCGGCACCTCGGCGCTCACCAACGCCCAGGCCTCCGTGACCACGGTGTCCAACAACATCGCCAACGCGGACACCGAGGGCTACCGCACGCAGAGCACGGTCTACGACTCCAACAGCTCCATCCAGTACGGGTCGAACTACTACGGCACGGGCGCGTCCATCACCTCCATCGAATCCGAGGTGGATTGGTACCTGGAGGTCCAGTACTACGACTCCGTCTCGGCCCTCTCCGAGGAGAACTACCTCCTCGACTACCTGGAGCAGGCGGAATCGCTCTTCAACCAGACCGAGGACTCCGGGCTCAACGCCGTATTGAGCGACTACTTCACGTCCTGGAGCGCGCTCGCCTCGGACCCCACCTCCGAGGCCCAGCGCGCCGAGATTCTCGGCCTGGCGCAGCAGACGATCTACGAACTGAACAGCATGGCCAGCGAGCTCGACGACATCCTGGACGACATCGAGAGCGAGATCCAGGACCAGGTGGAAACCGCCAACCAGCTCATCGAGGACATCGCCCTGCTCAACTGGCAGATCAACGCCAACCCCGACGACCTGGAACTCATCAACGAGCGCGACCTGCTGGTGGAGCAGCTCTCGACCATCCTCGACATCACCCTGGTGGAGGAGGACAACAACCAGGTCTCCATCCTCACCGCCGACGGCTACCCCCTGGTAGAGGGCACCGAGACCAACGAAATATACTACCTGGGGCCCCAGTCCTCCTATTCGTCCGTGTCCTCCTCCACCTGGGAGGGCGACGTGGACTTCTCCGGCGAGTCCAGCGAGGAGATTCTCATCGAGTTCGTCTCCTCCGGGCCGGACGGCACGGCCCAGTTCAAGGTTTCCCTCGACGGCGGCTCCACCTGGGAAACCGACGAGGACGGCAACGTGATGCTCTACACGGCGGGCTCCTCGCCCGACGAGGCCGTGGAGATCAACGGCGTGGAGATCTGGTTCGACGGCACGGGCGACCACGCCGAGGGCGACCGCGTCACGGTCATGGCCAAGTCGGGCATCTACTGGTCCGGCGACGGCGGCGACACCCTCAAGAACATCACGCCCATGACGGACGAGTCCGGCAACTCCGAGGACAACCGCGTGGACTCCGGCAGCCTGGCCGGGCTCTTCGCCGCGCGGGACAACTACCTCATGGCCCTGGCCGACGACCTGGACGACCTGGCCGAGGCGCTCATCTGGGAGGTCAACGTCATCCACAGCCAGGGCGCTGGCCTGCTGCACCAGACCACCCTCGTCTCCACCGAGTCCGTGGAAGACACCACCGTGCCCCTGGGCGAGTCGGACCTCGCCTACGCCGACCGCATGGAGGCCGGGGAGATCGCCTTCACCGTCTACGACGCGGACGGCAACGTGGCCAGCAACGCCTCCGTCAGCTTCGACCCCGCCACGGACTCCCTGGAGGACCTGGCCCTGAACATCAACGCGGCCTTCGGCGGGGAGATCACCGCCACGGTGAACGCGGACGGCACCCTGACCATCGACGCCACCGGGGACTACACCTTCGAGATCGCCTCGGACGACACGGGCGCGCTGGCGGCGCTGGGCATCAACACCTTCTTCACGGGCTCCACGGCCGAAGACATCGGCCTCAACCCGGCCATCGTCTCGGACCCGTCGCACATCAACGCCCAGATCGTGGAGGAGGACGGCACCGTCTCCTCCGGGTCCAACGAGACGGCCCAGGCCATGGCCGACCTCGCCTCCGAGGACGTCCAGATCGGCGACGACACGGACACCATCCAGGGCGCGCTCTCCACCATGGTTTCGGACATCGGCACCGCCGTGGCCACGGCAGAGAGCCGCCAGACCTACGCCTCGGCCTCGGTGACCTACTACGCCAACGAGCGCGAATCCATGAGCGGGGTCAACGTGGACGAGGAGCTGACCAAGCTCATCAAGTACCAGCAATCCTACGAGGCGGCCGCGCAGATCATCACCACGGCCCAGAATCTCTTCGACATCGTCATGGACATGGTCTGAGGACCGGGAGGCAGCCATGCGCGTGAGCACCAGCCAGATATTCAGTTCGTCCCTCTCCTACATCAACGACTCCTTGAGCGACCTGAGCACGCTGAACAACATGAACAGCACCCAGAAGCGCATCAACTCCCCCTCGGACGACCCGTCGGGAGCGGCCAACGTGGTGGTGCTGCGCGCGGAGGAGAGCTGCCTCTCCGGCTACCTCGACGCCTGCGCCAGGGCCTACGAACTCCTCTCCAGCGCGGACACCGCCCTGCAATCCGCCTCCGAGCTCATCATCTCCGCCCTGGAGACGGCCGAGCAGGCCGCCACGGAGACCTACACCGACGAACAGCTCGACGCCATGGCCATCGAGATACTCTCCAACATGGAGT
>JBFWJM010000236.1:0-5510 GCA_050253205.1 Desulfovibrionaceae bacterium | reverse complement strand
CCGGCCGCTCCAGCTACATTGACGGCGGCGAAGGCAACGACACCATCACCGGCTCCTACGGCAACGATGAAATCCGCGGCGGTTCGGGCGACGACTTCATCGACGCGGGCGAGGGCGACGACATCGTCTGGGGTTCCGACAATGCCGGGGACGACACCATACACGGCGGAGCGGGCCACGACCAGCTGGAGGGCGGCGAGGGCGACGACGTGGTGGATGGCGGCACTGGCAACGACTACGTGGGCGGGGACGCCGGGAACGACACCCTCCTGGGCGGGGATGGCAACGACGCCCTGGAGGGGGGAGCTGGCGACGACGTGCTCACGGGCGGCTCGGGCGGCGACGTGTTCCTCTTCACCCCCGGCAGTGGCCACGACATCATCACGGACTTCAGCCCCGGAGAGGACACGATCCAGTTCGGCGGCGATCCCGGCGAAATACACATCGAGCACGTGGACGGCTCCACCGTGATCCGGTTCGGCGACGACACCTCGGTGACCCTCCAGGGGCTGGAGTTGAGCCCCGAGGAGGTGATGGACCACATCGTGCCCGGCTGACCCTCGCCTCCCGGAGCAGACCAAGCGAGCGCTTGACAGTCCCGACAAAGGGGCGTCTCCTGCCCATGGCGGCCTCGGCCATTGTCGGCGCGAGGCGCGATTCTCCCGCTTGATTCGACGCGCCGGAACCTTGCCGAAACCGGCCCCGCCAGGCGAAAGCCCGCACGGAATGACGCCGCGGAGCAGATGATGGACCACATGACCCTTGCCAACTGGCTGACCTATTTGCTGATCATGACGGTCATCGCCTACACGCCGGGGCCCATGACCCTGTTCTCCATGTCCTCCAGCATCCGCAACGGATTCGCCCGCACCGTGCCAGCCATGGCCGGGGGCTCGGCGGCATACATGGTCCAGATGGCCGTGGTCTACCTCGGCCTGGGCGTGGTGGTGCAGCACTCCCTGGTGCTTTTCGGCGTCATCAAATGGACCGGCGTGGCCTACCTGCTCGTGCTCGGCCTGCGCAACTGGCGGCAGGCGGCACGGGCCATGAGCCTTCGGGGGAGCGGCCCGGCGGCCTCCCGCCGCAGGCAGTTCGCCCTGGGCTTGCTCACGGGCATGTCCAACCCCAAGTCCATCCTCGTGTTCACGGTGCTCTTCCCGCAGTTCATCGACCCCGCGCGCTACACCGTGGACTTCCTGACCCTGGCCGCCACCTTTGCCGTGGTCCAGCTGAGCAGCGCGGCGGCGTATGCCCTCTTCGGCGCGCGGGTCTTCACCTGGCTCCAGCGCAAGGGGCTGGCGCACGTGCAGCACCGGGTCACGGCCTTGATCCTCTTCCTGGCCGGGGGCATGCTCGCCGCGACCGACCGTTGACGACCCCCTGAAAAGCCGTTGACAAAACCGCAGCCGGGCCGCTGACAGCCCAGCCCGAGCCCCAGCCAGGCCCCAGCAGAGCTGCGCTGCTCCCCCCGGGCTTCCCCGTGGCATGCGCCGTGCCGGGCAGCCGCCCGCGAGGCGCATGCTTCCAACGCCCGCCACAGCGCAACGCCCGCCCACAGCGATGGGCCCTTCAACAGCACTCCTCCCAACGCCCCACGACTCCCCGGGGACAACACCTCTCCACCTGGCAGATGACGCAATGCAACACGATGAGGCATAACTTGCCCCCTGCCCAGGCCCCTCCCCCACGAATATCCAGAGCCATCTACCTGTAATTACTCTCCGTCTCAAATATTTACACGCCACCTTCATTTTTTAGTTGAAATTGATTTTCAATATCATTATGGTCTGACTCATCGGCGGCGGGAAGCGCCGCCCGGAAACCGCAACACAGGGAGGTTCCCATGTGCGCGACACTGATCGGCGGAATGGACAGGCTCAAGAAGCAATATGAGCAGACCGCGAAACAACACGGTGTGAAACTCAAGGTTTTCACGGGCAAAGAGCGCGACATGCGCACCCAGATGGGCAAGCCCGACCTGATCATCATCTTCACCGACAAATGCTCGCACAAGGCCCGCATCCAGGCCGTGCAGCACGCCCGCCAGAGCGACATCCCCGTCCTGCGCAGCCACTCCTGCGGCGTCTCCAGCCTGAACGCCTGTCTCGGGTCTCTCGGCCGCGCGGGCTGATCCTCCACCACCAGAACAGGAGTCCCTCCATGCACAAGAAAGAGCGCAACGAAATCGGCCTGAACAACCGCAAAGGCATGAACGCCGCCAACAACGGCAACTTCGACCTGGCCCTCGACCTCCTCGCCACGGCCCTTGGCCGCGCCAGGGAGATCGACGACCAACTGCTCGTGGCCGTGACCAAGAACAACATGGCCCTGGCCATGCAGATGGCCGGACGCGACGACGACGCCCGCGCCACCTACCTGGCCGCCCTGCGCCTGGCCGAGGCCCAGCGCGGCGAGGGCCACCCCCTCCCCCGGTTCATCCGCACCAACCTGGAGCGGATGGAGAGCGCAGGCGTCTCCCGGGCGGCCTGATGCGCCCCCTCACCGAGCAGGCAGGGCCCCGCGCAGCACTCGCGGGGCCCGCGCCGGGCGTTTTCCATCGCGGAGGCGCGGCGGAGCGCGGTGCCCTGCACCAGTTCGCCGAGTCTCTCGGTCTTGCCGTGGACGCCAAGGACCCCAACACCCGCAGGCACTCCGAGGAGGTGGCCGTGGTGGCCCGTGCCCTGGCGCTGGGCATGGGGCTCAGCCCCTGGGAGGCCGACGTGGTCCACGTTGCCGCCCACCTGCACGACATCGGCAAGATAGGCATCCCGGACGCGGTGCTCTTCAAGTGCGGGCCCCTCACGGCCGAGGAGTGGACAGTGGTCGAGCAGCACCCGACCATCGGCGCGGCCATCGCCCACCCCGTCCCGGCCCTGCGGGAGAGCGGCGTGGAGGCCATCATCCGCCACCACCACGAGCGCTTCGACGGCGGCGGCTACCCCGACGGCCTCTCGGGCACGCACATCCCCCTGGGCGCGCGCATCGTGGCCCTGGCGGACACCCTTTCGGCCATGCTCCAGCATCGGCCCTACCGCCCGGCCCTGACCTTCCGCCAGGCATCCATGGAGATTCTCGCGGTCTCGGGCACACAGCTCGATCCGTCCGTGGCGGCCGCCTTCTTCCGCATCCAGGACGAGGTCGAGGCCTTCTTCGCGGTTTCCGCCCGGGGGCAGGCTCCGTCCGCCGCACTGGCCTAACCGGGCCAAGAACGACAAAAAGGCGGGAGCCCGAGGGCCCCCGCCTTTGCGTTCGCTTGTCGCGCTGCCGCTAGCCCCGGCGGCGGCGCAGGCCCGCGAGGCCCAGCAGGCCGGAGCCGAGCAGCCAGGCGGCCCCGGGGATGGGCGTGGCGGCGGTGACACCGTCGATGGCGTAGCCGTCGTTGCCCGCCTGGTGGAAGACGATGGACTCGATGGCCTCGTCGGACTGCACCAGCCAGTAGACCTCGGTGCCCGAGCTGAGCGAGCCCGTGTAGTCGTAGAGGTTGTAGGTCTCGGAGCCGGAGGCAGTGGTCACGGTGATGGTCACCTCGCCGCCCACATCGTGGAAGTCGGTGGAGTAGAAGCCCACGGAATAGATGCCCGAGTTGAACTCGATGCTGAAGTCGCCCTTCTGCGAGGTGGAGCTGGGGGCCGCGTTGGACCAGTAGTTGGTGCCGTCCGTGGCGTGCTCGTTGTAGGCGTCCATGGTGGTGGTGGTGTCGCCCACATGGCCGTAGCCGTAGAGGGTGCCCACGGCCAGGTCGATGCCGGAGCCGCTGTCCGTGGTGCCCACGCCCAGGCTCTCGAAGCTCTCCGTCGTATACGAAGCGCCGGAGGTGAGCAGGCTCTGCTCCAGGCTCGCGGCGTCCGCGCCGATGCCTGCGGTGATGTCGATGACCGTGGCCTGGGCCGTGGCGGCCAGGCAGAAGGTCAGGGCCAGGGTCAGGGTCAGGATATGCTTGTACATGGATATTCCCTCTCGTTGTATTGCTCTTGTCATTGTCTGCATCGTGAACGAATCCGGCCCCCGGGCCCATCGCCCAACAGGCTGATTCCCACTACGAAAAAGGTACCGGAAAGTTCGTAGACACCGCCGGGAGCTTCCCTCCGCTTCCCTCGCGCGGCCATACGTGCCATAGTCGCCCTGCGGGGCGGCCCCTGCCGCTCTCCGCGAAATCTTCGCCCGCCATGAAAAACAGCCACCGCTTCTTCAACAACGCCGAGTGCAGGTACTTCCCCTGCCACGAAACCGACCACCCCGAACGGTTCAACTGCCTGTTCTGCTACTGCCCGCTCTACTTTCTCGACGACTGCGGCGGGCGCTTCAAGCGCATGGCCAACGGCCTCAAGGACTGCACCGCCTGCCGCATCCCCCACGAGCCCGAGGCCTACGACCACATCCTGAACAAGCTCCGCGCCTGCTTCCGCACCGGGGCCCGGCTGGTCATGAACCCCGAGCCGCCAGGCACCGACGAGCCGCCCCCCGAAGACTAGCCCTTCGCCGCCACCACCACGTCCTGGTAGTTGGGGGCCTTGCGGCCGCACCAGCTCCCGGGCCGCACGCCCCGAACATCCAAACCCGCCGAGCCGAGCATGCCCCTGGCAAAGGACTCCTCGTAGCCCACGGCCTCCTCGGGGTCTTCGCGGTTATCCACAAAGAACTTGCCGTAGCCGTGCTCCAGGCGGATGGCGGTGCCGGGATTTTGGCGCAGCTGCTCGCGGGCGTCCGGGTTCATGAGAAACCACGTGCAATAGACCCGGCCGCCGGGCGCGAGCACCCGGGCGATCTGCCCCAGGTAGCCGAGCACGTCCTCGGGCAGCATGTGCGTGAACACGGAATTGAGCAGCACGAAGTCGAACGACGCGTCCTCGTAGGGGAAGACGAAATCCCGCGCGCGCACGGGCGCGGCGGGGTTGTAGAGGTTGTTGAAGACCTCCACGGACCGGAAGCGGAAATTGGGGAAATGCGGGGTGATGTTCGCGCTGGCCCAGTCGATGCCGAAGGGGTACGTGTCGAACCCCTCATAGCGCCCGGCGGGCGAGAGGAACGCCGTGAGCGGCACGGCCGCGCGGCCCACGCCGCAGCCCACGTCGAGCACGCGGGATTCAGGCGTCAGCCCGGCCCAATCGCGCATGCGGCGCACCAGCCCCCTGCCGATCTTCAAAAAATCGCCCCCCCCAAAACACAAGGCCAGCTCGTGCGGCGGCAGCAGCTCCTCCGGGCGCGGCCTGGGCGCGGCGGCAGCCCTGGAAACAGGTCCGGGCATGGGCTCGGGAATGGGTCCGGGCATGGAACCCGAAGCCTCGGGCGTATCGGGATGATTGGCGGCCTGCGTCATGCGTTCCTCTGGCAATTGTTTCCTCTTGCCTGGGAAAGCAGGATGCGTACCAACGCATATCAAGGAATATTCAGGAGGCTATCCGGGGGTCCTACGCGGACGGCGGGTCCTACGCGGACGGCGGGTCCTGCGCGGACGGCGGGTCCTGCGCGGGCCCTGCGCGGACGGCGGCCCTGCGCGGGCAGCGATATGG
>JBFWJM010000235.1:0-5514 GCA_050253205.1 Desulfovibrionaceae bacterium | reverse complement strand
CGAGGACGAGAACATCCACTTCAACCTCGGCAAGGCTTTCTACTTCATGGGCGAACTCCAGGACGCGGGGGTGGAGATCGCCCAGGCGCTGGAGCTCAACGCGGACTTCCCCGAGGCGGCCAAGCTCTACCAGCGCCTCTTCCGCAAGCCGTTCACCCCCTCGGGCCCGGGCCGCACGCGCCACGAGGGCCCCTCCTCGGCCAAGGACGTCTGAGCTCCCCGTCCTCCTGTTCCCCCGCCGCCTCTCCCCCGCTTTTCACCGTTCGTCACGCCCTCTTCGCCCGCCGAGCCTTGCTTTCCCGGCTCAAGGCCCTATATTCGGAGGTATACCTTTCAACCCAGGAGGCCCTCCATGCATCCCATCTACGACGTCGTCATCCTCGGCGCGGGCCCCGGCGGCCTGCAGGCCGCCATCCACGCCACCCGCAAGAAGGCCTCCACCCTGGTCCTCGGCAGGCTGGAAAAGTCGAGCCTGTTCTGGGCCCACGTGGAGAATTTCTGCTGCCAGCTCTCCATCACCGGGGAGGAGATGCTCCGCCAGGGCCGGGCCCAGGCCCAGGCCACGGGGGCGGTCTTCGTGGACGAGGACGCCCTGGAAATCCGCCCGGAAGGCCGCCACTTCGAGATCGTCACCGAGGCGGGGACCGTGATCACGGCGCGCTCCCTGGTGCTGGCCATGGGCACCGCGAGAAACCGCCTCGGCGTGCCCGGGGAGAAGGAACTGCTCGGCCGGGGCGTGAGCTACTGCGTGGACTGCGACGGCATGTTCTACAGGAACGAGCCCGTGGCTGTGGTGGGCGGGCGCTCCGCCGCCGCCGGAGGCGCGCTGACCCTCACGGAGATCGCCTCCGAGGTCACCCTCGTGGCCGAGGAGCTCGACGTGGCCCCGGCGCTGCGCGAGCGGCTGGAGGCCTCGGGCGTGCGCCTGGTGGAAGGCATGGGCGTGGAATCCATCGACGCCGGGGAGAACGGCGCGGTGGAGGGCCTGCGCCTCAAGGACGGCTCAAACCTCAAGGTGGCGGGCGTGTTCATCGAGCTGGGGGCCAAGGGCGTGCTGGAGCTGGCGGGCAGCCTGGGCCTGCGGCTGGATGATTCCATGAAGTACGTGCACGTGGACCGGGGCCAGCGCACCAACGTGCCGGGGGTCTACGCCGCCGGAGACATCACCGGGCCCCCGCTCCAGATCGCCAAGGCCGTGGGCGAGGGATGCGTGGCGGGCATAGAGGCCGCCACCTACGCCCGAAAGCTCAAGAGCGCGCAGACCGGCCCGAGGGAAGACGACGAGGAGTGACCACTCGCCTTTTTCACGCAATCCACATTCCGCAACGGCCGCCAGGGGCGGCCGTTCGCACAGGCTGTTCAAAATTCCCCTCCGGGATGGAGGAGAAAAAAGGCAGGCCTGACGCGCGGTTTTCGCACCGTTCATTTTCGCTAGGGACGGACCGGGACGAAACCGAGCGCTTTTCAACAGCCCGCCAGGGGAAAGGGCCCGGGTATGGACGAAACAGGCGGATTTCATGTAAGGAAGGCCAAATCGACACCAACCCCGAGGAAGCATCCCCTTGCGAAGACGCTATCTGCCCATCACCATCGTCACCGTCCTGCTGCTCTGTCTCGCCGTGGCGGGCTACGTCATGCCGCGCGAAGAGCAAAAACAGCCCGTGCGGATTCTCTTTGAAAACAACGGCGGGCGCGTCATTTTCACGCACCGCGCGCACCACGAGGACTACGGCGTGGCCTGCGCCAGGTGCCACCACGAGGGCCCGGAGTATCTCGACGAGAACGCCGAGCCCCTGCCCTGCGGCACCTGCCACCCCCCCAGCTTCGACAGCGCATTCGTGAGCGGGCACGCCAGCGCCTTCCCGGACGACACCTCGTGCGTCAAATGCCACCACGCGGAGCTCCGCTCCCTGCACTTCGACCACGACGAGCACATCGACTACGCCGCGGACGACTGCCTGGCCTGCCATCACGACACGGACATCGACCCCGACACCACGGGCTGCCGCGAATGTCACGACCAGACGGGCGGCGGGGGCATGCCCTCCATGCGCGAGGCCGCGCACGAACGCTGCGCCACCTGCCACGAGGACCTCTTCGAGCAGGACATCAAGGGCTGCCGCACCTGCCACGAGTTCCAGGACATGCCCCGCGATGAGGGCTCCAGCACTCCCTGCGCCCAATGCCACGACACCACGGAACCGGGCGGCGAGCTGGTGCCCACCCGGACCAACGCCTTCCACGACCTGTGCATGAACTGCCATCAGGAGCTCCAGAAGGGGCCCTACGGCGAAAACGGCTGCCCCCAGTGCCACGTCAGGTAACGCTCATGGCCAAGAATCCCTTCCAGCTCGACAACGAACCCAAGGCCGCCATGCGCGAAGCCCCCGCCCCGGGGTCCATCTCCCTGGCGCTGGCCGGATACCGCCCCGAGGTCGCACCCGGCGACTCCGTCCGGGCCGGGCAGCTCGTGGCCCGCGCGGAGAACCCGCTGCGCGGGGACCTGTATTCCCCCGTGCGAGGCACCGTGCGGGAAATCCACGGGCTCACCGAGTTCCGGCTGATCATCGACGCCGACCGCGCCGCGCCCGCCGACTCCTCCGCCCCGGATGAAGCGGCCGACCCGGCCATCCCCCCCGCTGAGCTCTCCTCCCTCTCCGGCGAGGAGCTGCGCCGGGCCCTGGCCGGGCTCGGCATCGACGCCCGCCCCCTGGGCCGCGCCCGCACGCTGATCATCAACGCCATGCCCCCCGAGCCGGGCATCCTCGTCAACGGCCAACTGCTCAAGGAGCACCGCGCCGTGGTGGCCCTGGGGCTGGAGACGGCCAAGCGGGCCGTTTCCCCCGGGCAGGTGGTGCTCGCGGGCATCGGCGTGGACGCCTCGGCCCTGGGCAGCTGCGCGGTGAAGCACCTGCCCGCCGCGTATCCCGCCGGGCTCGATCCGCTGGTCATCAGGGCCGTCACCGGCAACGAGGACCCCGCCGGGTGTACCGTGCTCTCCGTGCTGGAGCTCTACCTTCTGGGCCTCGCGGCCGAGACGGGCCGCCCCGTGACGCGCACCGTGCTCACCGTGGACGGCGTGAACGTCCTGGCCCCGGTGGGCATGCCCGTGGGCCCGCTTTTGGAGCAAGCCGGGCTCGCCCCCAGGGAGCGCGACCGCGTGGTCATGGGCGGGCCGCTTCGCGGCGTAGCGCTCTCGGCCCTGGATGAGGGCATCGCCAAAGACGCGCTCTGCCTCTCGCTCATCCCCGCCGGGGCGTTCCCTCCCGTGGCGGACCACCCATGCATCAACTGTGGCGAGTGCGTGCTGCGCTGCCCCTCTCGCGTGCTGCCGAACCTCATCAGCCGCGCGGCGGAGTTCCGCTTCTGGGACCGCGCCGAGGGCTACGGCGCGCTGGAGTGCATGGAGTGCGGCCTCTGCGGCTACTTCTGCCCCGGGCGCCGCCCGCTGTTGCAATACATCCGCCTGGCAAAGAGCGAGCTGGCCCTGCTCGCCAAGGAGCTGCCCATGCAACCAGCGGGCACGACCGCCGCCGAGGAGGCCTCGAAATGATCCGCCCGCCCTCCACATTGTTCACCGTCTCCTGCCCGCCGCACCTCCACTGCGGCGCGACCATCCGCAGCGTCATGCTCGAACACATCCTGGCGCTCCTGCCCGCAGCGATCATGGCCGTGGCGCTCTACGGCCTGCCCGCCCTGCGGGTCATGGCCCTTTCGTGCTCGGCGGCCGTGCTCGCGGAGGCCGCCTGCTGGAAGCTCATGGGCCGCGCCCCGGAGGTGGACGACTTCAACGGCCTGCTCCTGGGGCTGCTCTTCTCCTTCCTGCTGCCCGCCTCGGCCCCCTGGTGGCTCGTGGCCACGGGCGCGGCCGTGACCATCGTGCTGGGCAAGGCCATCTTCGGCGGCCTGGGCGGCTCCCCGCTCTGCGCGCCGCTGGTGGGCTGGGCAGCGCTGACCATCTCCTGGCCCGACGCCATGGACGTGGAGCTGACCATGCTCGGCTCGCCCTTTGCCGAGCCCCTGGCCCAGCTCAAGCACTTCGGGGCCGGGGCCGTGGACGGCACCTCCCTCGCGGACCTGCTGCTGGGCCACCAGCTCGCCGGGCTCGGCTCGGCCCAGGTGCTGGCCCTGCTCCTGGGGGGGACGTTCCTGCTGCTGCGCGGGCGGCTGCGCTGGCACATCCCCGCCGCCTTCCTGGCGGGGGTGCTCGTGGTGGCCTCCATCTTTTTCTGGCTCCAGCCCGGGGAGCACCCCTCCCCGGTGTTCCACCTCCTGGCGGGGGGCACGGTGTTCGGCGCGTTCTTCCTCGCTCCGGACCACTCCAGCTCCCCGGTGGGCGCGCCAGCCATGCTGCTCTACGGCTTCATAGCCGGGGCCCTGGTCATGGTGGTGCGGGTCTGGGGGCAGCACCCGGAGGGCGTCATGTTCGCCATCCTGCTGGCCAACCTCATGACCCCGATGCTCGAAAAGCTGCGGCCGAAGCCTTTCGGCTCGCGCAACAAGGGGGTCCGCCATGCGTGAGATACTGAACATGATCTTCGTGCTCTCGCTCATCTGCGGCCTCTCCGGGCTCACCCTGGCCTCCATCAAGCAGGCCACCGCGCCCAAGATCGAGGAACAGAAGCTGACCTTCGTGCAGGGCCCGGCCATCCGCCAGGTCTTCGAGCGCATGGACAACGACCCCGTGAAGGATCGCAAGGCCTTCGCCCTCCCGGGCGGCGGCGAGGTGATCATCTTCCCGGCCATGGCGGACGGCAAGCTCGCGGGCGTGGCCTTCGAGGCCTTCGGCGACGGGTTCGGCGGGGAGCTCGGCGTGATGATCGGCATCGACATCACCGCGCACAAGCTCTCGGGCATCGGCATCACCACCATGAAGGAGACGCCGGGCATCGGCTCGCGCGTGGCGGGGCACGGCTTCACCGCGCAGTTCCAGGGGCACGAGCTCTCGGGCCTGGCCCTGGCGAGCCAGGGCGGCGACATCGACGCCGTGTCCGGGGCCACCGTCTCCTCGGGCGCGGCCATGCAGGCCATCACCAAGGGTGTGGACATTTACGAAAGCCTCAAGGACGAGATCGCGGCCCAGTGGCCCAACTCGTAATGGAGCGGACATGAGCAGACTCGTCAAGGAATTCACCAAGGGACTCTGGAAAGACCTGCCGCCCTTCCGGCTGGTGCTCGGCCTGTGCCCCACGCTGGCCGTCACCAAGACCGCCGACAACGGCCTGGGCATGGGCCTGGCGGTCATCTTCGTGCTCGCCCTCTCCAACCTCATCGTCTCCCTGGTGCGCAAGGTCATCCCGCCCAAGGTGCGCATCGCCTGCTTCATCGTCATCGCCGCCTCGCTGGTGGTGGCCGTGGAGCTGCTCATGCAGGCCTACGCCTACCCGCTCTACCTCCAGCTTGGCATCTTCGTGCCGCTCATCGTGGTCAACTGCATCATCCTGGGCCGGGCGGAGGCCTTCGCCTCCAAGAATCCGCCCCTGCTCGCCGTGGCGGACGGCCTGGGCATGGGCA
>JBFWJM010000234.1:0-5534 GCA_050253205.1 Desulfovibrionaceae bacterium | reverse complement strand
CCTCGGGCTCAAGGTCTTCGACGCCTACCGACCGCAACGCGCGGTGGACCACTTCGTGCGCTGGGCGGAAGACCTGGCCGACACGCGCATGAAGGCCGAGTTCTACCCCGGGGTGGACAAGGAAAACCTCTTCCGCGACGGGTTCATCGCCGCGCGCTCCGGCCACAGCCGTGGCTCCACCGTGGACCTGACCATCATCGACCTGGCCTCTGGAGCGGAGCTCGACATGGGCACGCCCTTCGACTTCTTCGGCCCCGAATCCTGGCCGGGCAACCCCGCCATGCCCGCCCTGGTGCGGGCCAACCGGGCGCTGCTGCAGCGGGTCATGGCCGCGCACGGCTTCCGGCACCTGCGTGAGGAGTGGTGGCACTTCACCCTGAACGGGGAACCCCACCCGGACACGTATTTCGACTTCCCGGTCCGCTGACCGAGGCAGGAAAGGGGATGCACGCCGCCGGAAAGGACAAGAGAAAACCCTTTCGGCTTGAATTCTGCGCGGAAAGCGTGCAATACTGGACATATCGCTTTCCGCGCACCGGAAACGGAGAACCAGCTCGCGGCCCGTCGGGGCCGGGGTCGGCCAGATATCCCGGAACACCCCCCGGAACAACGCCCAGGAACATGCCCAGGAACACGCCCAGGACAACGCAATGAGCGACACCCGGACCCGAAACCCCAACAACCCGACCCTGGAACACCTGGAGACGGCCCTCGGCGCCCTGGACGAGATCCTGCTGCTCGTGGACTCCTGCGGCGACCTCCTCTGGTGCAACTCGACCTTCCAGGACTGGACCGGCCGCAGCGTCGAGGAAATGCGCGGCAACCCCGTGAGCATCCTGCTGCCTCTGGGCAGCCGGGGGCAGCTCCTGCCCGAGGCCGCGCACCCCGCCTGCCGGGCGCTTGGGCTGCGCCAGTCCCAGCACGGCGACTTCGACTTCGGCGAGGACGGCCCCACCCTGCGCGTGAACGCCACCTACCTGGAAGGTGAGAAAGAGGGAGAGGACGGTTCGGTGGTGCTCCTCGCGCGGGACATCACCGGCGAGACCATGCTGGAGGACTACCGCCTCCAGGCCGTGGCCTTCGGTGCCGCGCCCATGGCCTTCGCCATCCTCAACGTCCGGGGCGAGATCCTCTGGCTCAACCAGGCCTTTGAAAAGCTCACCGGGCATTCGCTCTGGGAGATGTACGGCAAGCCCATGCGCGTGCTGCTCACGGAAAAACAGGACCGGGCCTTCCACCGCGACATCTTCGCCCGGGCGGCCAAGGGCGAGCCCTGGCAGGGCGACCTCATGAACCGCCGGGCCGACGGCACCATCTACTACGAATTCCAGACCGTGACCCCCGTGCGCGACGAGGAGGAACGCCTCACGCACTTCATCGTCACGAAGATGGACGTGACCGAGCGGGTACGCGACCGCCGCCGCCTGGAGGCCGGGGCCGCCAAGTTCAAGGCCCTCTTCGCCGGTGTGGTGGACGCCATCGTCACCGCGGACAAAAAAGGCACCATCCTCTCCGTGAACCCGGCCGCCTGCCAGCTCTTCGGCTACGCCGAAGAGGAGCTCATCGGCAACAACGTGCGCATGTTCGTGCCCCAGGGCCTGCGCGAGCGGCACGATTCGTTCATCCGCAACTATCTGGAGACGGGCGTGGCCCGGATCATCGGGCTGGGCAGGGAGATCGAGGCCGTGCGCAAGGACGGCACCAGCTTCCCCATCGACCTCTCCATCGCCGAAATCCGCTACGGCGACACCGTGAACTTTTCCGCCGTCATCCGCGACATCACCGACCGCAAGCGCCAGCAGGCCGAACTGCGCCAGCTCAACGAGGAGCTGGAAAGCCGCGTGGAAAAGCGCACCGAGCAGCTCGTGGTGGAAATCGAGGAGCGCCGCCAGGCCGAGCAGGCCACCCTGGAAAGCAAGGTCCTGTTCAAGAACCTGCTCAAGAGCATCCACGCCGCGTTCATCATCCTGCACAAGGAGACGAACCGCATGGTCGGCATCAATGCCGTAGCCGAGGAGATGTTCGGCCTGCTCGACGAAAACGTGGTCGGCATGAGCTGCGAAAGCGCCCTGGGCGAGTTCGACGACCAGACCCGCGCGGCCCTCTGCCGCCTGCCCGAGGAGGACAGCGGCTACCAGGAGCAGACCCTGCGCATCAATGGCTCCACCATGTCCGTGGCGCGCCACGTGCTGCACACCACCCTGGCGGGCGCGGCCCATCGGGTGGTGGTGCTCTTCGACATCACCGAACGAAAGGCCCTGGAGCAGCGCCTCTCCGTGACCCAGAAGCTCGAATCCATCGGCGAGCTCGCCTCGGGCATCGCCCACGAGATCAACACCCCGGTGCAGTACGTGGGCGACTCCGTGCGCTTCATCAACGAATCGTTCCTGGACATGAAGGAGATCGTGGAGATGTACGGCGAGCTGGCGAACCTCTGCCGCGAGCAGGGGCTCTTCACGGACGAGATCAAGCGGATCGACGACGCCCTGGAGGAGGCGGACAAGGAGTTCCTGGACCAGGAGCTCCCGCGCGCCTTCCAGCGCTCCCAGGAGGGCGTGGAGCAGGTGGCCACCATCGTCCGGGCCATGAAGAACTTCTCCCACCCCGGCAACCCCGGGGAAAGGAAGGCCGTGAACCTCAACGAGGCCGTGACCAACACCATCGTGGTGGCGCGCAACGAGTGGAAATACGTGGCCGACGTGGAGACGGACCTCGAAGCCGACCTGCCGACCATCGTGGGCATACCCGGCGACCTCAACCAGGTGATCCTGAACATGGTCGTCAACGCGGCCCACGCCGTGGCGGGCGTGGTGGGCGGAACGGACGACAAGGGCCGGATCATCATCATCACCCGCACCGAGGGCGACCACGTGGTGCTGACCATCGCGGACTCGGGCACGGGCATCGCCCCGGAAAACCTGCCGCGCATCTACGACCCCTTCTTCACCACCAAGGAGGTGGGCAAAGGGACGGGCCAGGGGCTGGCCATCGCCCACGACATCATCGTCAGCCGCCACGGCGGAACCATCGACGTGGAGTCCACCCTGGGCGAGGGCACGACCTTCACCATCCGGCTGCCCATCAAGGAATCCCGCACGGAGGAAGCATGAAACCGATCATCCTGTTCGTGGACGACGAGCCGAACATTCTCGACGGCTTCCGGACCCTGCTGCGCCGCCACCGCAAGGTCTGGGACATGCGCTTCGCCCTCTCCGGAGCCGAGGCCCTGGAGATGATGGAGAGCGAGCCCGCCACCGTGGTGGTCTCGGACATGCGCATGCCCGGCATGGACGGGGTGGAGCTCCTGGCCGCCATCCACGACCGCTGGCCCGGCACGCTCCGCGTGATCCTCTCCGGTTATTCCGACTCCGAGGCCATCCTGCTCGTGGCGGCATACGCCCACCACTTCCTGGCCAAGCCCTGCTCCCCGGAAAAGCTCGTGGAGGTCCTGGAGCGCATCCTGCGGCTCTCGAACCTGCTGACCAACGAGGCCGTGCGCACGCGCATCTCCGGGCTGGAGTCCATCCCCACCCTGCCCAAGGTCTACATGGAGGTGGTGCGCGAGCTCGACAGGCCCGAACCCTCCATCGAGCGGCTCGGCACCATCGTCCAGGCCGACCCCGGCATCTCCGCCACGCTGCTCAAGCTCGTGAACTCCGCCTTTTTCGGCTTCTACGGCAACGTCAGCAACCCGACCCGCGCCGTGACCCTCCTGGGCACCGAAACCCTGCGCGGGCTCGTGCTCTCGGCCTCGCTGCTGCAGAAGTTCAACAAGGTTCCCACGGACCTCTTCGACATCGAGGTCATCGGCGAGCACAGCCGCCGCACCGGGCTCCTGGCCAAAACCATCGCCGCCCAGCACTCGCGGGACCGCGAGCTGCTCGAACACTGCTTCCTGGCGGGCTTCCTGCACGACCTCGGCCGTCTGGTCATGGCCCACGAACTCTACGACCAATACGAACCCGTGGTCCGCAAGCTGCGCAAGGAGGGCGGCGTGCTCGCCGAGATGGAGCAGGCCGCCCTGGGAGTGACCCACGCGGAGGTCGGGGCCTATCTGCTCGGCGTCTGGGGCATGTCCGAGGACATGGTCATCGCCGTGCGCGCCCACCACGACCTGCGCCTGGACCCCAGAGAAGGGCTGACCCCGGCCCTGGCGGCCTATGCCGCCAACATCATCGACCACGAACTGCGCGGCTGGCCCGAGGCGAACCGCGCGGCCCTGGACGAAGAGACCCTCGCCGCGCGGGGCTTCGCCGGGCAGGCGGCCAAGTGGCGCGAGGTCTGCCGGGAGGCCCTGGACAATGCCTGAACCCAAGCCGCGCGTGCTCTTCGTGGACGACGAGGTGCGCATCCTCGACTCGTTCCGCACGGGGCTTCGCAAGCAGTACCGGGTGGACGCGGCCGTGGGGCCCGAGGCGGGACTGGAGCGAGTGACCGCGTATCCGCACTATGCGGTCATCGTCTCGGATCTCAAGATGCCCGGCATGGACGGCATCGAGTTCCTCGCCCGCGTGGCCGAGCTGAGCCCGGACTCCTCCCGCGTGATGCTCACTGGCCACGGCGACCTGGAGGCCGCCGTGCTCGCCGTGAACAGGGGCAAGATATTCCGCTTCCTCAACAAGCCCACGCCCATGGAGGAGATGCGCCGGGTGCTGGAGGCCGGGGTCCGGCAGTTCCGCCTCGTGCGCGCGGAAAAGGAGCTGCTGCGCGGCACCCTGCGCGGTGCCCTGGCCGTGCTCACGGACATTCTCGCCGTGGTCAGCCCCACGGCCTTCGGCCGGAGCGAACGCATCAAGCGCATGGCGCTACGTGTGGGCGCGGCCATCAAGACCCCGCGCACCCTGGAGCTGGAGCTGGCGGCCATGCTCTCGCAGCTCGGCTGCGTGATCCTCCCGCCCGAGCTGCTGGAGCGCCTCGACACCGGCGAACCCCTGGACCGCCACGACCTGGAGCGCTTTGCCGAGCATCCGGCCATGGCCGCCCGGCTGCTGGCGCGCATTCCACGCCTGGGCAGCGTGGCCGAGGCCGTGGCCCGGCAGCTGGAGCGCTACGACGAGCACCCCGACCAGCCCCAGGTCTCGCGCATCCTGCACGCCGTGCAGGATCTGGACGCCCTGGTCCAGGGGGGCATGGGCAAGAAGCGCGCGCTGAAGACCCTGCACGAACGAGAGGGCCGCTACGACCCCGGGGTGCTCGCCGGTCTGGCCCTGGCCATCCGCCTGGAGGAATACGACAAGACCGAGGTCGAACCGCGCAAGCTTGAGCGCGGCATGATCCTGGAGCAGAGCCTCAAGACCCACGACGGCGTGCTGCTCGTGGCCCAGGGGCAGGAGATCACCGAGGCCCTGGAACTGCGCGTGCACCACCTCGCCCTGGAGGAAAGGATTCCCGGGCCCGTGCAGGTGCTCGTGCGCCGCAGGCGGGAGACGCCCCCGCCCGAACCTGCCCCCCCGCAGGGAGCTTGACAGCCGCGCCAGCTTGCGCAAGTGCATACCCATGAACGACCCCCACGCCACCCCGAGGCAGGCCGCCAC
>JBFWJM010000233.1:0-5544 GCA_050253205.1 Desulfovibrionaceae bacterium | reverse complement strand
CTCCATCACCTGCCCCCTCACTCCTACAGGTTAGAAACCACAAAACAAGGCCAAATGATTTACGCTTCCATACGGCAGCATCCTTTTACCTGTCAAGCCGATATGAAAAAATTCACGAGCTGTCAGGGAGATAAATCACCTGGAAGATGAATGGGTTCCGGCGGTCGGAGTCGGCCCGGCGGGCTGCCCGCCCCCCTCCCCGGCCGCCAGGGAGCAAGGCACGCGAAGGGATCAGCCGGAATATTCGAAAGGCGAAAGAAAATCATGGAAAAACGGCAGCCGCTTGTCCTTTTCCGAAAGCACGGGCTTTGCCACGGGCCACTTCACGGCCAGGTCGGGGTCGTCCCAGCGGATGCCGCCTTCGTCGGCCGGGCTGTACGGCGCGTCGACCTTGTAGAGGAATTCGGTCTTCTCCGAGAGGGTCATGTAGGCGTGGGCGAACCCGGCCGGGATGAACAGGCGGAGCTTGTTCTCCTCGGAAAGGCGCAACTGCCCCCACTTGCCGTAGGTGGGCGAGCCCCGGCGGATGTCCACCACCACGTCCACCACCGAGCCCCGGGTGACCCAGACGAGCTTGGCCTGGGCCGTGGGCGGGGCCTGGAAATGGAACCCCCGCAGCACCCCGGCACCCACGGAACGGGCGTGGTTGTCCTGCATGAAGTCCGCATGGATGCCCTGAGCCTCGAAGGCGGCGCGGTTGTAGCTTTCCATGAAAAAGCCGCGATTGTCGCCGAAGACGCTGGGCTCGATGACCAGGACGCCCGGGAATTCGGTTTTGCTGACGTTCACTAAGCCTCCAACGGTGCGATACAGCGGATGATCACGACGTATACCCCACGGCGCACGCCCCCTCAAGCACAATCCCTCCCAGATATCCATTCCCTTTTGCAACGCCCTCTGGTACGCACGGGCAGACGAACGGCGGCCCGGCTTGCCCACGCGCCGTGCATCAACCATTCATAAGGAAACACCATGAACGCGCTCGACATAGTGATCATCCTGGTGGTGCTGCTGGCCATGACGCGCGGGCTCTTCAAGGGGCTCGTCAGGGAGGTGCTCTCCCTGGGCTCCCTGGTGCTCGGCATCTTCCTGGCTGCCAAGTTCCACTCCTCCCTCTCCCCATACCTGGAGCCGTACTGCTCCTCCCCGTCCACGGCCACGGCGGCGAGCTTCCTGATCCTGTTCATCGGCACCCTGGCCCTGGCATGGTTCCTGGGGCACCTGTTCAAGCGCTTCGCCGAGGACAGCCTCGCGGGCTGGATAGACACGGTGCTCGGCGGTGCGCTGGGCTTTTGCGAAGGCACCCTGGCCTGCCTGGTGCTGGTGCTCATGCTCGGCACCTTCCTGCCCCATTTCAGCTTCTACGCCGACTCGCTGCTGGCCCCGCGCCTGCTGCCCGCCGCGGCGCTCATCGGCGGCTTCCTGCCCGAGCCCCTCACCGACGCGGTGAATGAATCGGGCAACACGCTCCCCGCCCCGCCGCCGGAGGAAACGCCCGGTGAAAAGGGCACGCTGCAATGAGCACCCCCAAAGACGCTCGAAACAATGCCGAAAACGGCGTGGAAGACGCCTCCACCGCCAATACCGGACACCCCGACCCGAACAAGCCCGCCCTGCAACAAATCGACCGCCTGCGCGGGGTCATCGACAGGCTCATCGGCCCGGACGGCTGCCCCTGGGACAGGGAACAGACCCCAGAAACCCTGTGCGACTACGTGGTGGAGGAGGCCTTCGAGCTCGTGGAGGCCATCCGCTCCGCAGACGCTGCCGAGGCCAGCGAGGAGCTGGGCGACGTGCTCTTCCTGCTGCTGTTCATCGCCCGGCTCTACGAGGGCCGGGGCGACTTCAGCCTGGAGGACAGCGTGGCCTGCAACGCGGCCAAGATGATCCGCCGCCACCCGCACGTCTTCGGCGACCTGGAGATTTCCGGCCAGGACGAACTGCTGCGCAACTGGGAGCGCATCAAGCGCGGAGAAAAGCGCGACGAGGACGGCGGGCGCAAGCGCGTGTTCGAGTCCCTGCCCAAGGGGCTGCCGCCGCTGCTGCGCGCCTACCGCATCCACTCCAAGGCCGCTCGCGCCGGGTTCACCTGGGACGAGGACGCGGCCCTGGAGGCCCAGCTCGCGGACGAATGGCGCGAATGGAGCGAGGCCGCCGAATCCGGCGACATGGAGGCCATGGCCGAGGAGTACGGCGACTACCTCTTCACCCTGGTGGAGCTGGGCCGCCGCCACGGCATCAAGGCCAACGCCGCCCTGGACCTGGCCAATCGCAAGTTCCTGGAACGCTTCGAGGCCATGGAGAACCAGGCCCGGGCAAAGGGCCGCGACGTGGCCGACTGCTCCCTGGACGAGCTGAACAAACTCTGGGAGCAGGCCAAGCGCAAGGGCTGACGCCCTTCGCCACCCGCCGCCCAAAGACCTACGCGCCGCGCCGCCCCCCACCACCCCGGGGCTGCGCGGTTTTTTTCGTGCCCCCCCCTCAAGCCGCAGGCCCTCCCGGCCGATACGACGGATGAGCGGTTGTGTATCCGCTTGAACGCAAGGAGAACGATGATGGACGGAATCGACGGCATCGGCGGCGGAGGCATGGACGGCAAGACCTTTGGAGCCGCCGTGGTCAAGGAGACGCTGGACCGCATGAACACGGACGCCGGAGGCGGGCTGAACGCCGACTACCAGTTCCAGAACCAGGTGCTCGGGGCCTACGCCGGGACCGGCGGGGCGGATACGGTGAGCCTCTCGGGCGGGCTTGCGGGCCAGGCCGGCTCGGCCGCCGGCCGCGAAACCCTCGGCGCGGCCGTTGTCTCGGACACGCTGGACCGCATGAACACCGACCCCATGGGCAACGTGGACAAAGACTACGAATTCCAGAAGCAGGTTTTGGCCGCCGGGGCCGTGGTGGACCGCAAGGGCTAGTCGGAAATGTCCCCCGGGCCCGTGGCCGGGGGCTTGGCCCGTGCGCTCCCTGCGGCCCCCGCCACTCCCGCCGCCTGGCAGGGCATGCCGTCAAGGCCTGCGCCCGCTCCGCCGGGTGGCAGGAAGACCACCAGCTCGGTCTCGCCGTTGCCGGTGCGCATGTTCAGCGTGCCGCCCTGGGCCTCCACCATCAGCTTGGCGGAATAGGTCCCGAGCCCCGTGCCTCCGGCCTGCCCGCCGTGGCGTACTTCTCGAAGAAGCTCCCCCGGACGATCTCGGGCACTTCGCCCTGGTTGCGGATGATCACCTCACAGCCCCGCGTGCAATCGAAGTGCACCTCCACCTCGCCGCCGTCGGGCGAAGCCTCCACCGCGTTGCGCAGCAGGTTGTCGAAAGCCGCGCGCAGCAGCCTCGCCTCGCCCACCACGCCCGTGGGGCAGACGTCATCGCAACGGGGCTGCCCGGTGAAGCGGACGCTCACCCCACGGGCGACCTGCCCGGCCGTGACGAACTCCGCCACCTCGGCCACGACGGATGCGAGGTTCATGGGCTCCGCCGCCAGCTCGAAGCGCCCGGTCTCCATCTTGTAGAGATCCAGGGAGACGTTGATGGTATCGAGCATGCGCCGCCCGGCGCGCTCGACCATGAGGAGCAGGTCGCGCTGCTCTTCGGTGAGGTTCGGCTCCTGCGCCAGCAGCGAGCTCACCCCGATGGCCGTGGCCAGGGGCGATTTGAGGTCGTGCCGGGTGATGCGCTCGATGTCGTCGCGGAATTCCTGCATGCGCCGCTGCTCGGTGACGTCGAGGTTGATGCCCACCATGCGGCTGATGCGGCCCGTCTCGTCCTCGTAGACCCGCGCCTCGCCCTGAATGTGGCGCACCTCGCCGGAGGGCAGGCGGATGCGGTAGCGCAGGGCGAAGTTCTCCCCAGTGCGCAGGCTTTCGGCCATGGTATGGGAGAAGGCCGCGCGGTCGTCCTCGTGCACGAGGCGTTTCCAGCGTTCATAGTTCGGCACGAAGCCCAGCCGGTCCACCCCGTGCATGGCGAACATGCGCTCATCCCAGACCACGCGCCGACGCAGCACCAGCCGCTCCCAAACGCCGATGCCCCCTGCCGTGGCGGCCAGGGAAAGACGCTCCGCGTAGCGCTGGAGGACGAGCTCCGCCTCCTTCATGTCCGTGATGTCGCGCATGGTCAGGCTCACGGCCACGATCTTGCCGACGTGATCCTGCAAAGGGGTGTGGGTGATGCTCATGTAGCGGCGGCCGATGCGGGGCAGTTCGAGCCATGTGAGGTAGCGGAAGGATTCGCCCTCCAGGGCGCGGGCGAGGTTCGGCCGGAGGTGCGTCACATAGCGCTCGGCATCGAGAAATTCGGCGAAGCCGCGTCCCAGCAGATCGGAGGGGGCCACGCCCAGGGCCTCGCCCAGGGCAGTGTTGGCCAGGTGGATCACGGCCTCGCGGTCGACCATGACGATGAGATCGGAACTGTTGGAGACGATGTTCTCGTAGCGCCGCAGGGCTTCCTCCGCGGCCTCGCTGCGCCGGAGCGACTCGCACAGACGGTCGTTGGCCGAGGACAGCGCCCGCGTGCGCCTGCGGACCCGCTCCTCCAGCATTTCGTTCCAGCGCTGGAGCTTGGCCCGGCTCTCCAGGATCACCTCGCCCATGTTGCGGATGTCCCGGGCCAGGGCGCCGAGCTCGTCGTGGGGGGAAAGTCTCGGCGGCATGGGCCGTCGGTTGTCGGCGATGTCGCGCGTGGCCTTGCGCAGCTCCGCCACGGGCCGGATGAAATAGGCCCGCAGGGCGAGAACCACCACCAGCGTCAGGATGACAGCGGCAAGCAGGCCCGAAATACTGGTGGCGCGCAGCATCCGGTTGCGCGTTTCGCGGATCACCCCGTCGTCCAGGGTGACGACGATGAACCAGTTCCACGGCCGGAAGCGGATGGCGCTGTAATATTCATCGCCCCCATCCGAGCCGAGAGCCCCACGCAGGGAGTCCTCGTCCTGCCCGGCCATGGCCTCCACGACGGGTGCCCAGCGCTCGGCCAGCCAGTCGCCGTTCCTCCCGGTGGGCACGTAGACCGCCTGCCCGGCACCATTGAAGATGATCAGATCCCCGGCCCAGGGGATGAGAACGTCCCTCGCGAGCTGCTCGGCCGCTTCCCTATGGGCATTCTCATCGGCGCTGCCCGCGATCATGCCCGAACGCATGCCATGCTCGTGCCGGGGCAGCAGATGGTTCTCGATGCAGGCGCGCATGACGCCATCCATCTGCACGCTCCACGTCTGGAACTGGGACTGGGTCGCGTTGTAGGTGCTCCAGACGCCAAGCAGGGCTATGCACAAAAGGACGGGGGGCAACAGCGCCAGGAGCAGCTTGCCCGGAAGGCTCATAGCGTGGCCTTTGCCGCGAGCGGGGCAGGAAGGACCCGGCCCGAGGCCACCGCCGAGGCGGCCGCGCGCGGCCCCTCGGCCATGGCCGACCCCCGTGCCCGCATACAACACGGCGTGGTGATGAGACGCTGGTGCATGCTCTGCTGCCCCCGGAGATACACTTCTTCGATACCTGACCTACTACACGAGCTTTTTTCCACGGGCAAGAGCATTAGTACCTCATATTTC
>JBFWJM010000232.1:0-5587 GCA_050253205.1 Desulfovibrionaceae bacterium | reverse complement strand
GATCTCAACGGAAATCCGGATCGTCTGACCATACACGTTCATTGTCATGTAGTTTCCGGCGGCCCATGTGCCGAGGACGCTGTGGTAGACGACGAGCTTGATGCGTCCCTTGTCCGGTGGGGCGTCGAAGGTTCGGTACATGCTCGCATAGTGAGACGATCCGGCAGGGCCGGAAAAAAGGCTGGCGGTGGAGCGCCCGTCGAACGTGGTCTGTGTGATTTGCCCGCTCCCGCCGATTTCCATCGTCCACTCCGAGAGGCTGGCGCCGTCGTAGGCCGACAGGCTTTCCGAGTTGAAAGAGCCGGAAAGAGCAATGGCCCCGGCCTCCTCGCTCCACACGGTGCCGTGGATGGCGGAGACCGCATGCGCCCCGGCGGCAAGCGTGCCGGAGAAGGCCACCTCGTCCGTGCCGTCGCCCTGGTTGGTAATGGAAGTGATGGTGAGTTCGGTGGTGTCGGCGAGGATGACCCGGCACCCCGGGACCACCTTGGCGACATCCCCCTCGGAGGACTCGTAGAACTCCAGCTCCGAGCAGAAGGTATCCTGGGTGGTGGTGTGCACGACGGCGAGCCATGCGTACTCGTAGGCCGTGGCGTTGTCGATGGCATAGTCCTCGTAGGTGTAGCTTCCGGTATCCGCGTCCGTGTAGACCCCGGACGACCACAGTTGCACGCCGTCCGTGAGGCTGGCGGGCGCAGTGTTGCTGGCGTAGAGGCGAACCTCACCGCTGGACGAGCCGTTGATGAACCCACGATCCGAGGACGAAACAGCCCGGAACCCGGTGATGACCCGGGGCGCGGAGAAGTGCTTGCCGACGTAACACCCGGCCGTAGGGCTGGTCTTCTTCGCCACCGTTCCGGCGTAGCTCTCTGCGTCGTCCCCGTCGAACGCGGCGGCAAGTCCTCCACCATCCGTCATGTCGCCTATGGCCGTTCCATCATCCTGCTGGATGAGCACGGCCAAGCCCTTGAGCGTCAGGGCGTCCACACCGTCCGTGAAGTGGCCGGAGGTGTTCGCCGTGTCCACCACCAGTGTGGTGATGTCCCCCTTCACGTCCTCGTGGACGGCGGCGGAGAGGTCGGGCGTGGCCCCGTTCTCCAGCATGGATGGCCGCACGAAGTCGCCTTCGTCGTCGTGCTCGTAGCCCGAGGAGGCCCCCGCGTCGATGTTGGAGGCGTCCTCGAAGGTGTCGAGCCTGCGGTTGTAGAAGTCGATGTCCGGCATGGAGAGCTGGGCCGCCACCTCGGCAAAGCCCCGGTTCTGGCTGCGGATGACGGGCGAGAGGTCCACCACGTCCTCGGCGGCCACGGCCTCCCAGGCGGCCAGCGCGCCGCTCCAGCGCAGAAGGTCGCCGTCCACGGGGTCCGCCGGGAGGAGCACGGCCCCTGCGGCGGTGACGGCCTCGTCCCGCGCGGCCTGCGCGGCCTCAAGGGCGGCCTCCATGCCCTCCCGGGCTTCGGCGGCCAGGGCCGCATTGGCCGCCGCGCTCTCCACGTCGGCCACTGTCGGCCCGTTCTCCAGGTCCGTGCCCGCATCGTTCCACACCAGGGTCCGGCCCTCCTCGGGCTCGGGCATGGTCACCTCGCTGGTCTGGCTGGTGATGCGGAATTTCACGCTGCGGTCCACGCGTTCGCGGTTGGCCTGGGCGAACATGGTCAGCAGGTCGAGCGCCTGCTCGCGCGACTTGGCCGAGAGGGAGACCCCCTCCTCGTAGACGGTTTCCTGGAGCAGCGCCGGGTCGCGCCGGATGGCCAGCACCGTGCCCGCCTGCGGCGCGGTGGCGAGGACCACGCTCCCGCCCATGCTGCCCTCCTGCGCCTGGACCGCATAGTCGCCCCCCAGGGTCAGCAGGCGCTCCTCGCCGTCGGCCCCCAGCAGCACGACGTACAGGTCGGCCGCCCGGGCGAAGTCGAAAGGCACGGTGAAACTCGTGGTCGAACCGTTGCCGTCATGAATGATCTTGCTCAATTCCGATGTGATGGTCATGGATGTTCTCCTGTAGGCGCGGCCCATGGCCGCGTTGGTGGTTGGTTTCCGGCTTTGGCGGCTCCTCCGCGAAAGCCTTTCTCTGATCAGTTTTTTGCAATAGTCAATATTCTGTTTTTTCAAAGTTTATTTTTGATAAATTGCTATTCATTGATAACAATTTTGCTGACGATCATCAGCACGCTGAGGGGCAGGGGCTGGTCCTGGACGACCACGAGCTGGCCGTCGCTGGTCCAGCCCTTGGGGAAGAGCACGCGCTTGTCGCCTGAGAACGGAGCGAGCGCCCCGCCCAGGGGGTCGGAGGTCGTCAGGTAGAGCACCGGGTCGAGGCCGGTTTCGTCTCCGCCCACCTTGCCGCCCAGGGTGTTGTGGAAGCGCACGAGCACCTCCACGATGCGCCTGGTCTTGCCCTGGGCCGTGCCCCGGCTGGAGCCGCCCTCCAGGGCCAGGGGCGAGAGCGCGGAATCATAGGCCAGGCCGGCATGCACCCGGCCCGCCTCGCGCCCCAGGTCCAGCTCCCCGCCTGCGGAAACCTTGAGCCCGCTGATCACCAGTCCGTCCGCCAGGGCCACCACCTCCGAGCCCGCCAGATGACCCAGCCCGGAGAGCACGCGCACGGGCTCGCCCTCGTAGCTAAGGCCCGAATCCACGAAGAACGCCCCGGCAGTGTCCCCGCCTTCGAATATAGGGTCCAAGACCTCTATAAAACGTCTGTTTTCTCCATTCATCTCACGCCGGACAACGACCCAGAGCAGGTCCTGGCGGGTTTCGGAGTCGTACACGCAGGCCATGTCCTCCACTGCGCCGCGCGTGATGATCCGGCTCCAGGCGCGGACCTCCTGGTCCGGCTGGTAGGTGAGCGCCAGGAGCACGCCGTCCGAGCGCAGGGCGTAGACCACGGAGTCGGGCTCCTGGGCATACGCCAGGCGCACGAGGCCCGGGTCGGTGATGTGCTCGGCCAGCAGGGTCGCGTCCGTGGACGCGAAACCGCCCGACCCGGCCCGGGAGTCCATCTCCCGCAGCTTGCGCCCGGCCCGCTGGATGAACAGCGTGGACGCGCCCGCCAGGGCGGGCTGCACCCGCGCGGCTCCGGCCGTGCCCTCGCGGTTGGCTTTGGCCGAGGCGGGCGAGATGGGCTCGCTGGTGCTCGGCCCGCCCACGCTCCACTCCCCGGACATGGTCCCCACCCAGAGGCGGGACCGAGGCACGAGGAATTCGATGACGTTGGCCTGGCTGGCCGAGAGGGTCAGCTCGAAGGCGTCCTCGTCCAGGGGCTCGCCCCCGTCGGGCGCTTTGATGCGCTGGCCCAGGGTATACTCCTCCCAGCAATCGGCCCGCAGGCTGCCGCCCGCGTCGTGCACCGACTCGATCTGCGAGGTGCCGGGCGTGTCCGCGAAGATCACCTCCAGGTCCTCCCCCGAGGCCACCAGCACCTTGACGCCTGTGTAGCGGTAGTAGCGCTTCTCCCCTCCCGCCGTGGCCCCCTTGACCACGCAGTCGCTCTCGAAGCTGTCGCCGTCGAGCAGCAGGAACTTGTCTCCTGTCCTGCCGTCGCGCACCTCGTTGCTCACGTCGCGGATGAGCCAGTCGCCCCAGTCCTCCAGCGGCACCTCGCGGGTGCGCGTGCGGAAGTCGTAGTATTCCTTGGTGCGAGAGAACCACAGGGTGCTCGGCTGCTGCGGCGTGGCCGCCAGCACGAGCCTGTCCTCGTAGAAGCAGGCCAGCGTGGGCTGGTTGCCCTCGGCCCACTGCTCGGGCGGCGAGGTGAACTCGATCTCCGCGAAGACCCATTCGTGGTGCTCCAGCCGGGTAAGAGTCCTGGGCGGGTGCTCCGGGTGCGTGAGGATCAGCGTGTCGTTGGACTGCACATGGCGCAGGCGGGCAAGCTCCGCGCCCATGTAGGGCGACTCGACCTCCACGGGCTCGCCGTCCTCGCCCAGCACCTGCCCGCGATCCTTGAACACCCGCAGCACGCCCCGGCCGCTGCTCTCGGCCAGTTCGAGCAGGTAGGTCTGCTCCGCGTTGAACTCGAAGGGGATCAACAGGGAGGCCCCGGTGCTCCCGGCGGCCTCGGCAATGAACCGCAGGCCGCTGCGCCGGGTGGCGCCGCCGTGCGGGTGCACGATCATGTTCTCCAGCCGCGCGCAGCCGTTGAAGTATTTGGCCAGGTCAACCCGGCCGTAGAGCCGGGGGCTGATCTCCCCGGCGGTGAAGTTGGTCAGAGACGGTGTTGCTATGCTCATGGGAAATGCTCCTTGCTTGGGTTTGGCCGAGCATAGCCCCGGTTTTCCGGCCCGGATGAAAATACCCCGCAATCGGAAAGCAAAAGGACGCGTTTACCCCATTGACAGGGTTCTGCGAGGCGGCCAGGCGGCAACGCAAAAGGGGAGGGAGGCTCAGCCCCCCTCCCCATGGATGCCATGGTTACCATGGTCGGTATGGTCGGTGCCGTCGGAGTCGTCGGCCTCGGGCCCCGGGCCCCCGGGCCCGCCGCCGAGGTGCAGCTCGAAGACCACCCTCCCCGGCCCTGCCGAATCCGGCTCCGGGGTGCCCGCCGGGCCGTCGGCGTCGGGCTGCTCGAAGATGTCCGGCCGCCGCATTTTCAGCAGGAACATGAGCAGCGCGTCGTTGTAGCGGCGCACGGTGCCGCGCTCCTCGCCCTGATAGAAATACGGCTCCTCCACGCCCTCCAGGGCGCGCCGCACGGCCTCGGCCTCGATGCGGTCGCCCAGGGAGAGGCAGGCATCCCTCCAGCGCAGGGCGAAGGCCTCGTCCGCCGCGCGGACCTGGTAGGCCCTGCTGCGGGAGATGCCCACCTCCCTCGCCGCCTCGGTGACGTTCCCGGTGAGCCGCAGGGCCTCCAGAAAGCGCTCCTGCCGCTCCCGGGTGAATCGTGCCTTGGGGGGCATCTCAACCCTCCCGCAGCGTCTTGAGTTCGCCCTTGATCTCCAGCAGAATAGAGCGGATGCCGAGCACGCGCTCGTCAATGCGCTCGACCTTCACGGCCGTGTCGCGCAGTTGCTCCACCTGGTGCTCCACACGCAGGAGCTTCTCCTCCGCCGCGCCGAGCCGGGCGCTCTGCCCGGCCAGCAGCCCGGCCACCAGGGCCAGGCTGGTGATGAGCGAAACCAGGGACCCGAGGTTGATGCTCCTGTCGAACCGCCAGGTCGCGCGGCATTCTGGTTCGCGGGGGTTCATCGCTCACCTCCCCCGGCGGCGCGGCGCACGGCGGAGACGGCCCCGGGCAGGTAGTCCCCGAGCTTCTTCACCCCGAGCACGGCGGCGACGATCCAGAAGGTGATCTTGAGGAACCACTCGGGCAGCGCCTCCCAGGCGCGGAGCACGGTCTCGGCCTCCTCCGGGCAGAACCCGGACCAGACAAAGAACGCCAGCCAGGCGTAGAAGAGCACGTCGTCCTTCCAGCCGGAGTTTTCCAGCTGGGCCATCTCCCAGGCCTGGTTGAATTCCTGGCTCGACTGCGCCAGGCGGATCTTGTTCTCCACCACGGCCTTCTTGATCTCCTGGTTTCCCTTGAGGTGGTCGCGGACCCCCTCCACAACGAGCGTGACCAGCCCGGCCACGGCTCCTACAATCGGTATGG
>JBFWJM010000231.1:0-5592 GCA_050253205.1 Desulfovibrionaceae bacterium | reverse complement strand
GGACCGAAACGGCCCCTTTTTTTGAGAAATACGGAAAGGGCCTGGCTTGCGAGGGAAAGTTTCCCGGGTATTGGTACACGACATCCGATTCTATCCATGTGCAGCTCACATGCTATCATGGGGAAAACAGACCATTCGATGCAATTGCCGTGAGCAGGTACCCCTTGGAGTGTGGCTGTGGACCGAAACAAATCCGCATGCCTTTGGTCGTGGTGGAAGAAGGGCACGTTTGGAGCACCAAATGCGGCCCGGAACCGAAGGTGCCCTTCCCGCAGCTTGCCACCGAACAGGGCTTGAAACTTGGCGACAGCTATGCAGACGCAGTGGCACTCTACGGAGAGCCGGAGTGGATTGCCCGGACGCCTGAAGAAATTGCTTCATGCCTGCCACGAAACTGGCGGCAGGAGGACCATGGCCCCCTCTCCGTCGTGGATTACTGGGCTAATGATGAAGAACTGTTTAAAATTCTACGGATCATCTTTGAAAATGACGTCGCGATACTCATCTCCCTGGAATGGCCTTTCAGTTGAGATGGTTAACCGTTGCGGGTTTGGGGGTTGACGGCCTTTGGGAACGGGCGGAGCTGGGCTCCGGCGGCCTGCACGACCGGGATTTGGGCCCATACGGCAGGGTGCGGCCCGCCTCCGCCGACTTGGCCGGGGCATGGAGGGGGGATAACAAAACAACTATATGACATGTATGAAGAAGCAGCAATACACAGACATGCAATGGACCTGGAGCAGGCTCGCGAAAGGAGCTTGGCCTGTTGTTTTTGGGGTAGTCACCATCGGCTTTGGCGGTGGCATCTACGAATCAGGATTGGCACCGATGTCCGGGTTTCCCGTCTACAACTGGGTGGGCCTGCTCTTTATGGGGGCGGGCCTGCCCTTCGTAGGGTACGGCCTGTATCGTCTGTTCCACCCCACAAAGAGTGCGGAACCGAGCAAGGTGGAGCATATCTGCCCGCGATGCGAGTCGGTATATGCCCTTGCCGACGACGAAAGCCGCATCTGCCCCCACGACGGCACGACCCTGGAACCCATGAAGGGCTACTACCAGCGCCACCCGGAAAAGCGCGATAAGCCAGTGACCCCGAACAGGGACTGACCCGGATCGCCTGTGCAGGCCCCGGCCCGTGAAGCAGGCCGGGGTTTTTCGTGCACTGGGCAAGGGGCGAGGGGCAAGGCGAAAGGCCCGCGAGGAGCCGCCCGGCGGTTCGGCTACCTTTCCACGAACGCCAGCCGGAGCCCGAGGGCCACGAGCACCCCGCCCAGCACGCGGTCGAGCCAGGCGCGAAAGGAGCGGCTCGCGCGCAGCCGTGCGGTCACGCGGTCGCCGAGCAGGATCAGCGGCGGCTCCACCAGTGCCGCCGTGACGATGATCAGCACGCCGTGGAGCATGAGCTGGGCCCAGACAGGCCCGGCCCCGGGCACCACGAACTGCGGCAGGAACGCCAGGAAGAACGTCGCCACCTTCGGGTTCAGCAGGTCGATGAGGATGCCCTGGCGGAAGATGGCTCCGTGGGAGCGGGCCGGGGCGTCCCCTATCTTCATGTCGTCGCCGTCCGAGCGCAGGGCCTGGAAGCCCAGCCAGAGCAGATAGGCCACCCCCGCCCACTTGACCACCGTGAACGCCGTGGCCGAGGCCGCCACGATGGCCGAGAGCCCGAGCGCCGCCAGCAGCACGTGGCCCAGCGCCCCGGTCCAGATGCCGAGCATGGCCGCCGTGCCCGCCTTTTTGCCGCCCTTCACCGTGTGGCTCAGGATGAACGCGAAGTCCGGCCCCGGGGCGAGGTTCAGCAGGAGCGCGGCGGCGAGAAAGGTGGACCAGTGGGTGATGTCGTAGTGGAACATGGCGATTGGCGGGTTGAGGGTGGCTGGGGGCGGCCGGGGGCGGCCGGGCGCGAGGTGCGCCGGAGAAGTCTGCGCCCCCGGCGTGGCCTTGTCAACTTGGTCAAATCAGGGGCTGGGCCTGGGGGGCCGCGTCTTGGCCAGCGCCTCATTTCGCATCTCGTCCCGCGCCCCGGTCCTCGTCTTGGCCCGGGCGGGGGCCTGGCCTCCTACCGGCTGATGAGGATCGACGTGTCGTCCATAGTGCGCAGGAGCTTCACGCACAGGGAGCTGGGAAACACCGCCTCCATGCGCGCCGGGGAGTTGCCCCGCCTGCCCAGGGCGATGGCCGCGAAGCCCCGCCGGGCGTTCTCCTTGCGCACGGCCGCCGCCACGTCCTTCCCGCGCAGCAGCTTCACCTCGATGCGCTCCTGATCCACGCCGTTGGCGGCCAGGGCCTCGGTGGTCGCCGTGAGGATGGGCTCCGGGTCCGGGCCGCCGCCGTTCTCCTGTACGTGCAGCACCGTGAACCGCTGGCCCGGCTGGTCCGCGAACATGAATCCCAGGTGGTCGGCCATGCGCAGGCTCGGCGTGGACCCGTCCGCCAGCAGCAGGATGCCCGTGCGCTCGTCGCCCTCGGGCCGTCGGCATATCCACAGCGGGAAGTCCATCTCCCGCCAGAGCATGTCGTAGGCCACCGAATCCTCGAACAATGCCTCGAAGCGCGTCCAGCCCGCCTTGCCGATGAGCGCCGCGTCGTACAGGCCCCGGTGCCCCTCGCGGACGATCTCCGCCACCGTGCCCTCCCGGCAGGCCACCACCCGGTCGTGGACGCGCTCCGCCTCGCAGAGCCCGTGCTCCGTCAGCCACTTCCTGGCCCGGGCCAGCACCTCGGCGGCCTTGCTCTCGGCCGCCCTGGAGGGCCGCGCGGCCACGCCGCCCCCCGGGCCGATGACCTTGGGCGCCACGTAGAAGAGCGTCAGGGTGAGGTTGTCCGTGCGCTCCAGCAGCAGCCGCAGCGTGCGCAGGGCGTAGGAGCCCCGCGTCAGGTCCGAGATGGCCACGAGCAGGTGTTTCTCCATGTCCGGTTCCTCCTGGGGTGCGGTCCGTCCGGCGGGTGGCGTTCAGCCGATGGCGGCGAAGGCCGCTTCCAGCATCTCCACGGCCTGGGTCTGGACGCGCCGCAGGTGGTCCTCGCCCAGGAAGCTCTCGGCGTATATCTTGTAGATGGGCTCCGTGCCGCTGGGCCTGGCCGCGAACCAGCACTCCCCGGCCGCCACGAACACCCCGCCGATGGGCGCGCCGAAGGTCGGGTCCGTGGTCCGCACGTCGGTGATGGCCTCCCCGGCCAGGTCGGTCGCGGTGATGGCCTCGTGCGTCAGCCCCTTGAAGGCCTTTTTCTGCGCGTCGGTGATGGGCGCGTCGGTCCGGCGGTAGACGGGCTCGCCGTGGGCCCGGGTCAGCTCCGCGTAGAGCTCGCCGATGTCGCGGCCCGTGGCCGCGGTGATCTCGGCGGCCAGCAGATTCATGATGATGCCGTCCTTGTCCGTGGACCACGGCCCGCCGCCAAGCCGCAGGAAGCTCGCCCCGGCGGACTCCTCGCAGCCCATGCCGAAGGAGCCGTCCAGCAGCCCCTCCACGAACCACTTGAAGCCCACGGGGGTCATGGCCGTCTCGCGGCCGTGGGCGCGGGCCACCCGCTCCAGCATGCGGCTGGTCACTAGGGTCATGCCCAGGCGGGCGTCCTCGCGCCAGCCCGTGCGCGTGGCGAGGAGGTAGTCCGCCGCCACGCTGAGGTAGTGGTTCGGGTTCATGAGCCCGGCGCGCGCAGTGACGATGCCGTGGCGGTCGAAGTCGGGGTCGTTGCCGAAGGCCACGTCGAAGCGGTCCTTCAGCCCGATGAGCGAGGCCATGGCAAAGGGCGAGGAGCAGTCCATGCGGATCTTGCCGTCGTGGTCCATGGTCATGAACCCGAAGGTCGGGTCCACGGCCGGGTTCACCACCTCGATGTCGAGCCCGTAGGCCTCGGCGATGGGTGCCCAGTACGCCACGCCCGAGCCGCCCATGGGGTCCGCGCCGATGCGAATGGACGCCTGTCCGATGATGTCCATGTTCAGAATGTTTTTGAGATCGGCGACATACGGCCCGACAAAGTCGTATTGCCGGACGGTGTCCAGCTTCAGCGCGCGCTCCCAGGGCACGCGCGAGACGCCCTTGAGCCCCGCCCGGATCAGCTCGTTGGCCCGGGCCTGCACCGCAGCCGTCACGGTGGTGTCCGCCGGACCGCCCGAGGGCGGGTTATACTTGAACCCGCCGTCCCCCGGAGGGTTGTGCGAGGGGGTGATGACCACGCCGTCGGCCTGGGGGCCGCCCGGGTGGGCCGCGTTCCAGGTGAGGATGGCGTGGGAGATGACCGGGGTGGGCGTATACCCGAAGCCCGCCTGGAGGCGGACCTCAACGCCGCTGGCCCCGAAGACCTCCACCGCGCTGCGCAGGGCGGGCTCGGAGAGGGCGTGCGTGTCCATGCCCACGAAGAGCGGCCCCCGGATGCCCGCCTTGGCGCGGTGCTCGCAGATGGCCTGGCTCACGGCCAGGATGTGCGCCTCATTGAAGGTGCCCGACAGGGAGCTGCCCCGGTGGCCCGAGGTGCCGAAGGAGACCTGCTGGCGCGGGTCGTCCGGGTCCGGGGCCTGGGTGTAGTAGGCGCTCACGAGCCGGGGCACGTTGACGAGCAGTTCGCGCGGGGCGGGTTTGCCGGGGGTCGGGGTCATGGTCCCTCCGTGGGGGTTGGGGCGGGTTCATCCATCCTCTTCCCAGTATGCCCCCAAGCCCGCTCGGGGGCAAGAGCGGCTGCCGAGGGTGGGCATGATTTTCTCATGGTTCCGGCCCGTTGGGTCCGCTCGTCCCGGCGGGCCCCGTCCCCCCAGCCCCCTCCAACCCCTCCATCCTCTCCAGGCGGGCAAGCCGCTGCAATACGGGCGGGTGCGAGTGGTGCAGCCAGACCTCCAGCGGGTGCGGGGTGAGGTTCGTCTTGTTGCGCGCGGCCAGCCCGGCCAGGGCCGAGGCCAGGGCCCCGGGCCGCCCGGTGAGCCGCGCGGCAAAGGCGTCCGCCTCGAACTCGTGGTGCCGGGAGACGGCCGCCGAAAGCATCGAGAGCGGCAGGGAGAGCGGCGTGAAGAGCACGCCGAAGAGCAGTAGCCCCGCATGGACCGAGGGCTCGCTCATGCCCAGGGCCATTTGCAGCTCCGGCCGCTGAAGGAACAGCGAAACGAGCCACAGCAGCGCGCCTGTCTTGAGCACGCCCGTCAGCAGCCGCTTGCGGATATGCCCGAGCCTGGAGTGGCCGATCTCGTGGGCCAGCACGCCCACGGTCTCCTCCGTGCTCTGGGCGTCCACCAGGGTGTCGAAGAGGGCGATGCGCCTGGTGGGGCCGATGCCCGTGAAGAACGCGTTGCCCTTGGTGGAGCGGCGCGAGCCGTCCATGACGAAGATGCCCGAGAGGCGGAACCCCGCCCTGGCCGCCATGGCCTCGATGCCCTCGCGCAGCGTTCCCGGTTCCAGCGGGGTGAAACGGTTGAACAACGGCAGCAGCAGCGTGGGGCCGAGGAGCGCCATGGCCAGGGAGAAGCCGCTCACCGCCAGCCAGCACCAGACCCAGGCCAGCGGGCCAGCCCGGCCCAGGAACCAGAGCAGCGCCGCCAGGAGCGCCCCGCCCAGCAGCGCCGTGAGCAGCCAGCCCTTGAGCCTGTCCAGGGCGAAGGTG
>JBFWJM010000230.1:0-5610 GCA_050253205.1 Desulfovibrionaceae bacterium | reverse complement strand
TAGAGCGCGTCGTAGAGCGAGCCCCAGCGGGCGTTGGCCGCGTTCAGCGCGTAGCGGGCGATGGTGATGGGCACCACGAGCTGCGGCCCCGCCACGCTGGTGATCTCGGGGTCCACGTTTTCGGTGCACACGGCGAAATCCTCGCCCTCGGGCTCCAGGTAGCCGATCTCGGTGAGGAAGGTCTTGTAGGCGTCCGGGTCGTGCGGGCTGCCCGCACGCGCCGTGTGCCAGGCGTCCACGGCCCGCTGGAGCACCTCGCGCCGTTCCAGCAATGCTCGGTTTTCGGGGCCCATGTCGGCCACCATGGCCGCGAGGCCGCCCCAGAATGCGGCCGGGGTGATGTCCGTGCCCTCCATGGCCCGGGAAAGGGTTTCGTACAGCGGACGGGAAATGGACAGCCCGGCCTCATGCATCCGTTGGTTCATGTGTTCGCTCCTTGTGGGTCGGGGTGGTCGCGCGCAGTCCGCCGGGGGGTGCGGCCTGGGCGCGCCCGCAGAGGGTAGCCTCGGGAGCGCGTTTTCGCAACGCCGGGCGGGGGAGTTCCGCTCATCATTGACAGCCTCCCTATGAACGTGCTCTATATTGTATATGTGGAAATGGCTTGCTTTGGACTCACTTCGCGGTCGCATCCGCTTTTTTTCCCTGGTGCTGGTGCTGCTGCCCATGGTCATCTCCAGCATCATGCTGCTCGTGTATGCTCGCGGCTCCATCAGGGACGCCGCCCTGCGCGAACTGGGCGACCAGACCCAGAGCCAGCGCATTTTCCTCGACGACTGGGTGGCCAGCCGGGAAAACGCCGTCCGTTTCCTGTCCATGACCGACGCCGTCCGGGAACACAATCTCGATGCCATCCGCGATATCTTCAAGCGCTACCACGAGAGCCACCCCGACGTGGGCGGAGTGGTTTATTTCGGCGCTGACGGCAACACCGTGTTCGACTCCTCCTCCAATCTCGTGATCAACGTGGCGGACAGGGCCTACTTCCTCGAAGCGCGTGCGGGGCGGGCCAGCGTGTCCGACGTACTCATCGGCCGGACCACGGGCAAGGCGATCATCATTTTCAGCCACCCGGTGCAGGATGCGGATGGACAATTCGCGGGCGTGGTCATCATTCCCGCCCAGCTTCGGGTCATCGACGACATGGTCCGCTCCCTGGACAAGGGCGGCGACGGCGAGTCCTACCTGGTGGACCGCGACGGCCTCATGCTCACGGAATCGCGCCATAAGGACGTTCTCAAGCAACAGGGCCGGGTGAAGGACACCTCGGTCATGCACTTCCGAGTGGAGACGCAGGCCGCCAGCAAGGCGCGCATGGGCCAGCAGCCGGACGGCCCCTACGACGACTACCTGGGCCGCAAGGTCCTCGGGGCCACGGCAAGGGCCAATGGCGGGGAATGGCTCATCATCTCCGAAATCGCCTACTCCACTGCGCTGCGCCCCTTCCGGCTCATGCTGTTCACGGTCCTTGGCGGCGCCCTGGGCACGCTGCTGCTGCTCGCGCCCGTGCTCTTCCGCCTGGTCCGGTCCATCGAGGAGCCCATAGCCCGGCTCAACGAATACGCCGCCAAGATGCGCAAGGGGCAGTTCGAGATGTCCTGCTCGGGGAGCGGGCTCCTGGCACCGCCCAGGGAGATAGACAGCCTGCTCAACGCCTTCTGCGCCATGCAGGCCAAGGTGGAGGAGACCGTGGAAGCGCTGGAGCGCTCCTCCGTGACGGACCAGCTCACCGGCCTGCCCAACCGCCGCCACCTCATGAACGAGGGGTTGCGGATCATGAACGTGGCCGCCCGGGCCGGGAAGTCCTGCGGGCTGCTCGTGCTCGACATCGACCACTTCAAGGCCATCAACGACACCTGGGGCCATCAGGCCGGGGACGAGGTGCTGCGCCAACTGGCCAAGATACTGCTCTTTCTGCTCCGCAGCTCGGACCTGGTGGCTCGCTTCGGCGGGGAGGAGTTCGTACTGCTCGCCCCCGGCTCGGACGGGCCCGGCAGCGCCTCCCTGGCCGAGCGCGTCCGCGCCACGGTGGAGGCCCACGAATTCAACACCGGGGCCGACGTCATCCGCTGCACCGTCTCCATCGGCATCGCCTTGCACCCGCCACGCACGATGACCGATCTGCAATCCTTCGAGGAACTCTTCGCCAAGGCGGACGCGGCCTTGTACAAGGCTAAGCAGGCGGGCAGAAACCGCATTGAATCCGCCTAGCAGGCTGTTGGAAAAGTGCAGTCTGCTGCGTCAGCGAAAAAATCCAGACCGCTTATGTATGCACAATACACTGCGTGTCCTGGATTTTTTTCATTTCCTTGCATCGCACGCTTTTTGACCGGCCTGCGAAAATGAGTTTCTCGACAGTCAGCTAGGGGAAAGCACCTTCCAGGCGTTTTCCTCCGAAGCTCCCCTCCCCAAGCCATCCGCGCCATTCTTTTGACAAACCCCGCTCCCCTCCCCGGGGGGCGATGCGGTGCATAGAACTGCCTATCCGTCTTAACAACCAGAAAACATTAACGATCATTGGAAAACGACACTGCCCTGCCGTCCTTCTTTCATACTTCGGTATGAGCCTTGCTATGCATGAAAACCAGACTTTCGCTCGATTGTGAGCGACGGCCACATGCGTACACTGCAACCATACTGTTGGAAAAAACGCCTTTGGGAAGAGGCGCAAAAAAGAGGACGGCACATCATGAAGAAGCAGATCATTATCATCACCACCATCCTGGCGGCCCTGCTTTTCGCCGCGACGGCCCAAGCCGACGTGTTCACCTTCGAAGATACCGCCATCACCTGGCCCGGGTGGGAAAACGGCTCCTCCGAAGACGGCAAGGACATCATCGGCGTCCCGAACTTCACTTCCGGTTCCATCACCTACACCGGCAACACCATGACCGGGTTCAGCATCAACCTCACCGCCAACAACTCCGTCTACAACACGCTCACCTCGGGCGACCTGTTCATCAACATCGACAACGACCAGACCTGGGACTACGTCGTGGACCTTTCCGGCCGCCATGGCGGCGTGGCCAATGTCTACGCCTTCAACGTGGATTACGACGATGCGAGCTCCTACTACATGAGCTGGGCCAGCGGCGACTACCGCGACGACCATCCCGTGGGAGCCAAGGTTGACGGCCTCGACCCCGTTGCCCAGGTCATGTGGTCCGGCATGCCGAACTATCCCTTCGGCCCCACTGGCACCATCACCATCTCCGGCCTGGACATCGATTTCGAGATGCTCACCGTGGCCTATACCATCAGCTGCGCCAACGACGTGGTCTTCGCCTCCGGCCTGAACGCCACCCCCATCCCCGGCGCCGCGTGGCTGCTCGGCTCCGGCCTCTTCGGCCTGGTGGGCCTGAAGAGCCGCTTCAAGAAGTAAGGTTCGAATCCAACATTCGGAAAAAAGCGGGGCAAGTGCCCCGCTTTTTTTGTGGCATATTTTCCACAGCACATTGACAGCCTGTGGAAAATTCTGATGGAAAGATTGCGGGAATGACCCCGCGAAAACAAGGAGGCATGAAATGATCCGTACGTTGTTGCCGGTCGTTTCCCGGCGTTCGCAGGGGATGCCGACCTCGATCCTGGAGACGTTCTTCGACGACTTCCTGAAGGACGCACCCTTTGCCGAGCTGGAATTCCCCGCCATGGACGTCCACGAGACCGGAAACGAGATCGTGGTCAAGGCGGAACTGCCCGGAATGGAAAAGGACGACTTCTCCATCAGCGTGGAGAACGGCCTGCTGACCATCCAGGGCGAAAAGAAGTGCGAGGAAAAGGTGGAGGAAAAGGCCTACCACCGGACGGAGCGCCGCTACGGGAGCTTTCGCCGGGTGCTGCGCCTGCCCGCAGAGATAGACGCGGACAAGGCCACCGCCACCTACAAGAACGGGGTGCTGGAGCTTCGCCTGCCCCGCGCCGAGGCAGCCGTGCCCAAGCAGATCGCCATCAACTCCTGAGCCTTCTCGGCGAGCGATGGACGAACCCTCTCGACGAACAACAGACAAACAATGAACGCGACCTCGGCCCCCGCTCCCGGCGGGGGCCTCTTCGCTCCCTACCAGTCCGGCTCCTCCACAAACTCCAGCCCGTAGGCCATGTGCCCGTCCTGCTCTCGCGCGGCCCAGCACAGGTTCGCCTGGTAGTCGGTCCACTCGTCGTCGGATTGGTAGACGCGCATGCTCACCTGGATGGGCGTCTCGGTGACGATGCGGATGCCCGTTTCGGAGCGGTCCGCGGACCGGGCGGCCACGATGTCCGCGTCCACGAAAAACTCCACCCGCCGTTTCTCGGCCTTGCGCTCCGCGCGCTGCTGGTACATTCTCTCGTCGCTCATGGCGCACCCCCCATGGGTTTGACCGTACGCTAGCATCGGTGCGCGGATTTGGAAAGAACCAGCACGCATTGCCCGGACGCCGCGCCCCGGCAGAGAAGAAGCAGAGGAGGTTAAGGAGGCATGACCCAACAAGCCAGGCCGGGCGAGATCGCCGTATTCTTCACGGGCGGCACCATCGGCATGAGCGAGGACGCCGCGCGCGGCGGCGTGGTGCCGGGAGACAACTTCCAGAACATCCTCGACCAGCTCCGACACACGCACCCCGGGCTGCGCCTGCGGCCCGTGAACTGGTCCGACAAACCCTCCGGCCACATGACCCCGGAGGACATGCTGCGCCTCTCCCAGGACGTGGACGCCGCCCTGGCCCGCCCCGAAACCCTCGGGGCCGTGGTTCTGCACGGCACGGACGTCATCGTGGAGAGCGCCTTCCTGCTCGACATCACCCTCGCCTCGCCCAAGCCAGTGGTCTTCACCGGGTCCATGCGCTACTACCGCGAGACGGGCTACGACGGCCTGCGCAACCTGCTCGGCTCGCTCCTGGCGGTGCTCAAGCCCCTCCCGGCGGACATGGGCGTGGTCCTGTGCATGACGGACCGGCTCTTTGCCGCGCGCGACGTGGTCAAGGTCAACTCCATGAACGTGGACGCCTTCGAGTCGTACGAGGCGGGCATCGTGGGCTTCATCGCCGGGAATGACGTGGTGCTCACGCATCCCAGCGGCTTCGCCCGCCGCACTCCCCTGCGGGTGCCGCGCATCGAGCCCAACGTGCCGCTTCTGGCCTGCCATACCGGCATGGACGGCGGCCTCCTCGACCACGCCCTGGCCTCCGGGGCCCGGGCCGTGGTGCTGGAGGGCTTCGGCGCGGGGAACGTCCCGCCCGGCCTGCTCCCCGCGCTCGAAAGGGCCCTCGCGGCGGGCATGGTGGTGGTGGTCTGCACGCGCTGCGCCCAGGGCGGGGTCTGGCCGGTATACGCCTACCCCGGCGGCGCGGCGGACCTGCGCTCGCGCGGCGCGCTGCTCGGCGGCAGGCTGGAGTCCTCCAAGGTCCGACTCCTGCTCATGGCCGCCCTGGGCGCTGGCATGGGCAGGGAGGAGATCGCCTCCCTGCTTTCGTGATGCTTAACCGCCCTTTTGCTTGACCTCGGCCCGAAAATCAGCCTCATTGACGTGAGATAATAACAACCCGCATGCAACTGGAGGTTCCAATGGACAAGTGGGAATGCCCCTGCGGCTATGGGTAGGATCAGGAAGCTGGCGACCCGGACAACGGCGTGGAG
>JBFWJM010000229.1:0-5616 GCA_050253205.1 Desulfovibrionaceae bacterium | reverse complement strand
CTTCCGATCCGTTTCCCTTCTCCGCCTAAGGCAGGAGTTGGAGGTCGTCGCGCAGCAGGTTGGCCGCGGCCTTTTGCAGGTCCGGCTTGTAGGTGCCGTTTCTGACCTACTCGCGCAGGTCGCGGACCTTCTCCTGGCGGACGTCGGACGACTGGGCGGCCTCCGAGAGGGCCGCACCGCGAAGCCTGGCCTCGCCGGAGAGGGAGACCGTGTCGCCGACGGAGGAGGACTGCTGCCCCGCTCCCTTCTCGGCTCCCTGGCCCTTGGCGCTCTCCTGCACCTTTCTGTTGGCGTAAGGGTTCAGATCCCCTACATGCTTGATGTCCATGACATCCTCCCCTGTTGGCTTGGTCAGAGCATCGTCGCATCAACTCTCGCCAGGGTCAATTCCCACAGCGTGCGCATGATGCGGCTCCGTTCCTCGCCTGTCACCTCCGTTGCGCCGGAAGGCGACTCCTTCAATATGATCACCTCGCCCAGGTCCAGAGGGTACTCGAAGAGCACCCGACCGCCAGCCGTCCGTTCCAGATCGCGCATGATCTCCAGGATGACGGGATTCTCGGACCCGTTGACGATGAGATTTTCAATGATCTCCGTAGCCACCTTGTGGACCAGCTCCCGCCTTCTGGCGGCCCGGGAGATGTCGTCCCTGGCCCGTTCGCCGAGCATGGCCCTCCGGAACCGCTCCAGGCGCTTGGCGCTGGTGAGCTGTCGCCCATAGGTGCGCAGCATCTTTTGTACGGTTGCCGGTGTGGTATTCACGGTTTAAGCTCCTTCTTAAGGTTATGTATCGGTTCGCGCCCGGGGAACTTTAGGGGTGCGGGCGAGAAAAATCAAAAAAAGCATCCCGGAGACGCTGCCACGTGCGGTCGGATTTTTCATCAGGGAACGTTTCCGGGGTGTTGCATCGAGCTTGCGCAAATCGCCTCCCTGCGGCACAACCAGACCCATATGCACGACATCGCCACCGCACCACAAGTACGTTCCGTCTATCTCGCCGTGAAACGCGGCAGCGCCCCGGCCATGGAACTGGGCCGGGAGATCAGGGAAGCCCTCTCCGGCCTCGGGGTCGCCTGCCTGCTGCGCGAGCAGCCCGGCGGCGGGGTGCCCATCCCCGAGCCCGGCGGGCCGCAGTCCTTCGACCTCGCCCTGGTCCTCGGCGGGGACGGCACCTTCATCTCCACCGCGCGCTCGCTGGTGGAGTGGGAGATTCCGTTCCTCGGCGTCAACCTCGGCACCGTGGGCTTTCTGGCCGACCTCTCCACCTCCGACTGGCGCGAGCGGCTGCCCGCCGTGCTGGAAGGGGGCTACACCGTCACGCGCAACCCGCTGCTCTCCTTCAAGGTCTGGCGGCAAGGCAGCGTCCGCCACCAGGGCGTGGCCGTGAACGACATCGTCATCTCCCGGGGGGCCCTGGCGCGGCTCATCCGCCTGGGATTCCTGCACGACGGCCGCTCGGTCATCTCCATGCGCAGCGACGGCGTGGTGGTTTCCACGCCCACGGGCTCCTCGGCCTACGGCGTCTCCGCCGGGGGGCCGCTGCTGGTGCCCGGGGTGGAGGCCTTCTCCGTGGTGCCCATCTGCCCGTTTCTCAACGGCTTCAAGCCCCTGGTCCTCCCGGCGGACAAGCGCCTGGAGATCGAGGTCCAGGGTGATCCCAGCGACGTGACCATCACCGAGGACGGCCAGGTCTCCGTGCCCATCGCCGCCGGGGACGTCATTGAGATCGAACGTCATGAACGCGACCTGCTTCTGGCCGAGACGGGCCGCAGCTCCTACTTCGACAAGCTCAAGGCCAAGGGCTTCCTTGTGGAGAGATAACCGAATGAGCCGTTTGCCCGACTTCACCAGCGTACGCGACATCCGCTTCGGGGCCTCCCCGGAGCTGGACGCCATGCTCCTGCACTTCATGACCGAGAACGGCCTGGAATACACCATCGACCCCGTGAAGAACGCCTCGCCCGAGCAGGTACGCTTCATGGTGGCGCTGGCAAAGGGCGTGTTCTACGCCCCCTGCTCGGACTGGATGCTCCTGCAACTGCTCAAACAGGGCATGACCCCCGAGCTGCGCGAGCACTACCTCGACGTCTGGCGCAGCCTGGTGCGCGTGGTCAGGGAGACCGTGCCCGACCGCGACCTGCGCCGCAGGATCATCCACCTCTCGCGCCACAAGTTCCGCATGGCCTACAACGCCTCCATCCTCATCCCCTCCCGGCTCATGAAGCGGATGCTGACCATCCTGCTGACCCAGTCCGGCGTGGACGACCCCTACCGCCAGCGCAAGCTGCGGCGCAACGCCATGGCCCTGAAGATCGTCACCAGCGAGGACTGGGACCGCATCGTCAACGCCTGCCCGGCCGAGGTCCGGGCCTGCGAAAGGCTCGACGCCCTGCGCGCGGACCTCGGCCTGCTGGAGATCAAGCGGCTCATCGCCATGAGCACCGTGAACCGCTTCGACGACGTGGCCTCCTATTTCACCTCCCTGGGCGACGTGGACAAGGAGATGGACGCCCTGGAGGAGGACTTCGCCCCCCTGGGCGATCTCCTCGGGCCGCAGGTCTTCGGCACGGCCTCCACCGGCCCGCTGAAGATCCTGCTCATCCCCAGCGGCACGGGCTCCATCATCCTCGACCTCAAGCTCTGCCGCGCGCTGGTGCGCCAGGGCCACCGCGTGGTCTTCGCCCTCAAGGAGGGCTTCTACTTCGACTACGACACCTTCTGGGACGCGGAGAACGACGCCGTGGTGGCCGAGGCCCTGGAGGGCGTCCGCCTCGTCAGCGAGTTGAACCTCTCCAAGAACGACCTGCTCCAGGAGATGCGCGAGCAGCCGTTCGTGGTCATCTCCGACGGCACGCGCGAACGCTTCAACCCGTACCGCATGTCCGTGACCCTGGCGCGCGCCTGGAAGGAGTGCGACCTGGTGCTCACCGAGGGCTACGGCAACTACCGCCGCGTGTTCGAGACGGAGCACGACTTCACCCGCGACATCTTCAGCTTCTGGCGCGACAAGCAGGGCGCGCTCAGGGTCTTCTTCCGGCCCCGTGACCCGGGCGTGCAGAAGTTCTCCGAGCGCTACATCCTGAGCAAGGCGGGCGAGCTCATCGCGGGCATGCGCCGCGCGCAGGAGGCCGGGCAGTCCGTCATGTTCTACTCCGGGATCATCGGCTCCGTGCCCGGGCAGACCAAGGTGGCCATCAAGGTCATCAACACCTTCGTGGCCTACCTGCGCGAGCGCTTGGACGACGTGCACATCATCAACCCCGGCGAGCACTTCGAGGAAGGCATGGACGCCGACGACCTGATGTTCATGTGGGAGAAGGTCCAGCGTTCGGGCTACCTCGACGTCTGGCGCTTCCAGACCGTGGCCGACATCGAGAAGAGCTTCGAGCTCATGGGCATGAAGGTGCCGCCCATCTGGGCGGGCAAGGACGCCACCTACTCCACGGGCTGCACCAAGGAGATGAACATCGCCCTGGACGTGCAGCGCAAGTACCGGGAACTCCAGATTATCGGCCCCAGTGCCGAGCAGTTTTTCCGGCGCAGGGAATACGGGGTGGGCAAGTTCTGCGACGTTGCCATCGACGGGTGCGGCGTGTAGACAGTCGCCATGCCGAAACCGCTGCCGACGTTGCTGCCGACGTTGCTCCCGACGTTGTTCCCGATGTCGCGCCGGGCGGGCCTCGCGCCCGTCCTGTCGCCCGTCCTGACGCCCGTCCTGACGTTCGTCCTGTTGTTGGCGCTCGCCTCCTGTGCGCCCAAGGCTTCCGTGCCGCCGCCGGGGCCCTCCGGCCCCCCCGGGCCCGCCGCCCAGGGCCCCACCCTGGAGGACAAGGCCCGCTTCTTCCGCTTCCACGACGACGGCTCCCGCCAGGAGAGCAGGCTCATCGACCTGCGCACCCAGGGGCTCGTCTCCTGGCTGGAGCTCCAGGCCCCCCTGCAATACAGCCTGAACTACGTGCAGCGCATGCCCCAGGGCCGCCGCGCGGACACCAGCGGCAACATCCCGCTCACCTGGGGGCAGATCGCCAGGTCGCTTCGCAAGATGCTGGAGATACTGCCGAGCCTCGACCGCAGGCCCGAGCTCCTGGCGCAGCATTTCACCTGGTTCGAGCTGGAGCCGCAGCCCATCATGTCCGGGTATTACACCCCCGAGATCGAGGCCAGCCTGACCCGCCGCCCGGGGTACGACGTGCCCATCTACGCCATGCCGAAGGACCTGGTGGTGGACCACACCCGCAAGAAGACCGGCATGCGCTACTACCGAGTTGAAAACGGCAAGGCCTTGCCGTATTATACGCGACGCGAGATCGACGCTGGCGTCCTTGAGGGGCGCGGGCTGGAGATCGCCTGGGCCAAGCGGCCCTACGACGTGTTCGACCTCCAGGTGGAGGGCTCCGGGCGCATCCGCCTGCCGGACGGCACGGTGCGCACCCTGGTCTACGCCAGCAAGAACGGCCGCAGGTTCAAGGGCATGGGGGCCATCCTGCGCGACAGGGGGCTGCTGCCCCCGAACAGGCTGACCCTGCCGCACATCCGGGCCTACTGCGAGGCGCACCCCGAGGCATCCAGGGAGCTCATGCGCGAGAACGAGGCCTTCATCTTCTTCAAGTTCGGGGAGGAGGGGGCCACGGGCTCCATCGGCCGCTCCCTCACCCCCATGGTCAGCCTGGCCACGGACCCGAAGCTCCTGCCCCTCGGGTCCATGGTGGTCATGAACACGGACATCCCGGCCCTGGACGGCGACGGCAGGCACCACGTGCGCGGGCTCGGCCTGGCGCAGGACGCCGGAGCCGCCATCAAGGGCTCCCGCCTGGACTACTACGTGGGCGAGGGGCACGAGGCCGGGCACGTGGGCAGCAGAATCTGGAACAAGGCGCGGATCTACCTGCTGGTGAGCCGCGAGGTGATGGGCGATGAGCGCGCTGCAAATGAATGATCTTCTCGGCGTGGTGCTGGAGTGCATGGAGCTCCAGATGCGCGCCTCCAGGGACTGGCACTGGGGCGACCCGGACTACGAGCCCGGCGTGCCCGGGGGGCTTTCGGGCCTGGGCGGCCTGCGCGAGCTGGCCATGCGCCAGCACTGGGTGGCCTTCCGCCTGCACCATGCCGACGAGGACGGCCTGGGCGAGGCCAAGGCCGGGATGCTGGCCGGGCAGGGCGAGGAGCTGGTCCGCGCCATGGACGCCCACCTCGCCGCGCTGCTGGCGGCGGCCGGGTTCGCGGGCTGCGGGCTCTCCTTCGGGGAGTCCATGGCCGAGCTCTCCCGCCTCGGGCTTGCGGCGCACCACCTGCGCGAGGAGGGCAAGGACCTCTCGCACCATGCCTCCCACGCGCAGGAAGACGCCCGGGCCCAGCGTGCGGCCGAGGCCGCCCTGGAGCGCGTGGGCGAGGTGGACACCCGGCGCATGGTCCTGGGCCGCGCCCTGCTCGACGCCCTGCACGCCTGTGGAGCCTCTGGCGCTGCTGGCGCTGATGATTGATCTGATTGATCTGATTGATCTGATTGATATGATTGATATGATGGAATTTTTGAAAAAGTCGCGAAATAGTCTCTAGCGCGGGTGCGAACCATGGCCGAATATCAGGCAGTGATCGGGCTGGAAATCCATGCCCAGA
>JBFWJM010000228.1:0-5636 GCA_050253205.1 Desulfovibrionaceae bacterium | reverse complement strand
CGGGCCGCGCCCAGCCCCGTGCATGAAAGAAGAAACAATACCAGCAGGATTCGTCGCATTTTTGATCCCTGATCCACACTCACCGGGCGCTGTACGTTTGTCAACGCCAAATCCGCCTCTCGCGCCCACGAGTTGACGAATCATCCGCGAACGGCTAATCTTATGACAAAATTCGTATCGACGGCGCGGCCGCGCCACCGCCACCACAACCCACCCACATATGAGCGACACCGAAACACGCACTTCCGAAGGCCAGGGCGAACGCTCCTGGCCTGTCACGTCCTTTGACGAACTGCCCGAAAAACTCCGCGAGGCCTGCGCACGCGCAGGCTGGAACAAGCTCATGCCCGTGCAGGAGCGCAGCCTTGCCCCGGTCCGCGCCCGGCAGGACATCATGGTCCAGGCGCGCACCGGCTCCGGCAAGACCGGGGCCTTCGTCCTGCCGCTCATCGAGCGCATCGACCCCGAAAAAAACCACTGCCAGGCGCTCGTCCTGCTGCCCACGCGCGAACTCGCCAAGCAGGTGGCCCACGAGGCCGAGATGCTCTCCGGCGGAACCATCCGCACCGTGCCCGTCTACGGCGGCGTGAGCTACGGCCCGCAGGTGGACGGCTTCAAGAAGGGCGCGCACCTCGTGGTGGGCACCCCGGGCCGCATCCTCGACCACCTCATGCGCCGAAACCTCGACATCAGCCAGCTCGACACCCTCGTCTTCGACGAGGCCGACCGCATGCTCTCCATCGGCTTCTACCCGGACATGAAGGAGCTCCAACGCTACCTGCCCGAGCGCGACATCAACGGGCTCATGTTCTCGGCCACCTTCCCGCCCATGGTGGTGCGCCTGTCCGAGGAATTTCTCAGGAGCCCGGCCTTCATCTCCCTCTCCGAAGACCACATGCACGTGGCCGAGGTGGCCCACCTGTTCCACCAGGTGCCGGGCATGGGCAAGGAGCGCGTGCTGGCCAAGCTCATCGAGACGGAAAACCCCCATTCCGCCATCATCTTCACCAACACCAAGGCCAACTGCAACTTCGTGGCCGCCGTGCTCTCCCAGTTCGGCTACAACGCCGACGCCCTCTCCTCCGACCTGACCCAGGCCAAGCGCGAGAAGGTGCTCGACCGCGTGCGCGCCGGGAAGCTCCGCTTCCTGGTGGCAACGGACGTGGCCGCGCGCGGCATCGACATCCCCGAGCTCTCCCACGTCTTCCTCTACGAGCCGCCAGAAGACCGCGAGTCGTACATCCACCGCTCGGGCCGAACGGGCCGCGCCGGGGCCGCCGGGGTGGTCATCTCCCTGGTGGACGTGATCCAGAAGATGGAGTTGCTGCGCATCGGCCAGTTCTACAAGATACCGCTGGAGGAGCGCCCCCTGCCCACGGACGAGGAGGTCCGCGCCGTGGTGGCCGCCAGGACCACGGCCCTGCTGGAGGCCGAGCTGCGCGCCGCGCCCCCAGCGCTGCGCGAACGCATCGACACCCTGCGCGGCCTCGCGGGCGAGCTGGCCGCCAAGCCCGAAGGCGTGGGCCTGCTGGCCATGCTCCTGGACGAATACTACCACGCGGCCGTGCACGACGAGCCCCTGCCGTCCGCGCCGGAACCGAACACGGAATCCGGGGCTGGTGCCGCTGACGGCCCGTGGGATGAAACCGTCCTCAAGGGCGCGCTCACCCGGGCCATGAACGCCATGAAGCCCCTCTCCCGCGAGCGGATGATGAAATTCTACCCCCTGGCCACGGAGCTGGGCGCGGACGGAAGCAATGACGGCGAAGGCAGGGCCCTGCTGGCCATGCTGCTGGACCGCTTCGCCTGCCTGGCCCCGGCCGCGCCGAAGCGGAGCGAAACAAACGCAGAGGTTCGCTCCGCCGAGGGGCAGGAAGAGGAGAAGCCGAGCCGCTCACGCCGCTCCCGCTCCCGGCGCAAGCCCAAGGAGCAGGCCGAGCCTGCCCCCGAGGCATCCGAAGGGCCCGAAGCATCCGAAGCGCCCGAAGCATCCGAAGCGCCAGAAGCATCCGAAGCGCCCGAAGCACCCGGGGATGCCGCCCTGGAGGCCGAAGGAGCGGCCCAGTCCGAGCCGGACATAACGCCGGACGCGACTCAGGACGAGACCCCGGACGCTGGCTCGGACACCGCACCGAATACGGAGCAAAACGCGGCGCAAGATACTCCGCAGGAAGGCGAGAAGACGGCCAAGTCCAAGCGCTCCCGCTCCCGCCGCCGCAAGCCCAAGAGCGCGCGGAGCGGCGACCCGGACGCCCCCCGGGGCGAGGAGAACGCCCAGGACGCGGACGCCGCCCATGAGACCGACTCCCAGGGAGCAGAGAGCCAGGAAGCAGAGAGCCAGGAAGCCGCCTCTCCCGCATCCAAGCGCGAGCAGCAGGAACCGCTGCCCGCCGACCCCACGCGCGACCAGGCCCCGCCCACCCTGCGCGAACGCCTCGCCTCCCTGCCCGCCTTGCCGGACGACCGCCGCGAGGAACTGCTCCCCGTGGCCCGCGAGCTGGCCAAGGCCTGCGCCGAAGGCGACGCCGAGAGCGAAACCGCGCTCCTGCTGCTGCTCGACCGCTTCGAGTCCGGCCGTCGGCGCTCCCGCAGGAACCGGGGCCGGAGCAAGAGCACGGAGCGGCAGGAAGCCTGGACCGAGATCGAGCGCGACACGCTGGACCCCGAGGCCCTGTTCGAGCCGGACGACCCGCCCGCCAAAGAGGACGACGACGATGCCGATGCACGGGCCCGCCGTCGCCGCCCCAGGCGCAAGCGCCGCAAGGCGTGATCTCGCGCGCCCAGCGCCCTCGAATCCAATGCAGAACGCCCGGAACCGTCCGGGCGTTTCGCATTGGATTCGACAGGGGCGGGCAGCCGGGCTGTTCATCCGGGGAACTGTTCCCCCGGGGAGCGGTCAGGTTCAGGGCGAGGCTTGGCCGGGGTCAAGGCCGGGCGGGTCCTCCCGAATCATCCACATCACCCGAATCTCCCGGATCACGGGAATCGCCAGGATTATCCGTCTGCTCTCCGGGCCCCAGCACGCGGCGCACCAGCTCGTTGAGGGTGATGTCCCCGCGCCTGTAGCGGTCGATGGTGCGCTCCGAAACGTCGTCTCTTTCGCTGTTCGTCATGCGCATAGGATGCGTTTACAGGGTGGTAGGTTTCAATTCAAACCGCCCTCAAGCGCAGCACCTTATTCCTCGTCTTCGGGCTTGACCCGGAGCAGCGCCTCGGACGACGACCGCAGCGTCAGCACGATGTCCGCCCCGAGCAGCGTTGATGCGCGCTCGAACTCGGGGTCGATCTCCGGGATGCGCCCGGCCTGCTCGGCCCGGGCCACCCGCCGCTCCGGCCCTTGCCCGGCCGTGCCCATGCTGTGGGTCCATACCGAGCGCATGCCGTCCTCGTCCTCGTGGATCGTCTCGCGGCGGCGCAGTTCGGCGCTCTTCACGGTGCGGCCTTGCTCGTAGCTTTCGTCCATGTGGCGGCTCTCGTAGAGTCGGCTGGCGGTCTTGTCTTCCGAGAGTCCCCGCCCTACGGCAAAGACGTCGCTGGACGGGCGCGGATTCTCCTTCAATTCCTGGGAATCCTCCTGCCGCGCCACAAGATCCCCGTTCCGATACTCGCTGCTCGTCCACTGCACCTCGTACGGCCGGGCCGTGAACCCGCTGCCCACGAGGCTGTCCACGCTGGCATACATGGGCCCGGCGAAATCCTTGCTCGCCACGGAGGAGAAGAGGTCGCCGTGGTCCATGGCGTCGTTGCCAAGACGGTCGAGCAGCTCCGTGGCGGTCTTGGGCTCCAAGGAACTGAACTCCTCCTCGGTGATGGACAGCAGCTCCAGGACCGTGGGGCGCTTCTCCAGCTCGCTCTCGGGGGTGCGCTCGGAGCGGTACGAGCCCTGGCTGGTCTTCACCAGTTCGCCGTTCTCGAACCAGGAGACAGTGGAGCGCTGCTCCTGCTCGCCGCCCACCACGGTCTCGTCGGAGAACTCCGCCGTGCGCAGGAGCTCCCCCTCATGGTCCCAGTTGGTGATGGAGATCTTCAGCCCGCTGGCCTTGGAACTTTCCACGGAGGACCAGGCCGCCTGCCCGGCAATGGGAACGCTTGAACGATTGGTGATCTGCTTCGCGTCCGCATCCTGCTCCAGGCGCAGACTCTCCACCAGGTCGCCCCCCTCGTAGCTTTCCAGGACGGCGTCATAGTCCGTGACCACATGGTCCTGCGTCAGCTTGAAGACCATGCCCTCCGCCTGCTCCCAGGCGGTTTTCCCGGGCAGGGTGAACTGCGCCATGACCTTGTAATCCGCCTCCACGCGCATGGAATCCGCCAGGGAGCGTACCAGTTCGCCGTTCTCGAACCATTGCATGGACCGCTCCATGGACGCCGGGCCGTCGGCCTTGTCGCCCTCGGTGGTCAGCACCACGCGCGCGGATTGCGAAACCTTGCCGTCCGCGCCGTAGTACTCCACCTCGCGGATCACCCTGCTGCCCGCTATCTCCCCGGTCTCATGGCGGACGAGGCTGTCGCCGTCGTACTCGAAGATTTCCATGGACGAGCCGTCGATGGTCACCACCTGGCGGTTGCCGTTGTCGAGGATCGACGCCCCGGCCTCCAGGCCGAAGCGCGCCTCCCAGGTATTCGGCCCGGCGGGCTTCTCCTGCTTCTGCGTCACGGCCTGGGACTGGATGTCAAGCTTGATGTCGAGCTTGTCGGACATGTCCACCTGCTCGACTGCCGCTGCGCTGGCAGCAGTGCCATTGCGGGGCGCGGCGGCGCTCCCGGTGGTGCTCGAAGTGTACGACGCCCCCTGCCGGGCGACGCCCAGAGCGTCGTAACCGTCGATGCCGATCATAGGGCCTCCCTGTTCGGACGGCGCGGCGAGCTGCCGCTGCCTCTCCAGGCTTATCGGCTCCGAGTCGGCCAAGCTTAAGAAAGATTCAGAAAAAATCGGCAGAAAATCCCCCATGCGGCCGCGCGGCCCGGGTTCCGGGCAGTGCCGTCACTGCGCTTGTACGAGCAGGCTCGGGTCCACCATCTGCCCGAGCACCGCCACCCCCCAATGCAGATGCGGGCCTGTTACGCGGCCCGTGGCACCCACCAGGCCCACGACCTCGCCCCGGCGAACCCGCGCGCCCTCCCGCACGGAGATCTTCGACAGGTGCATGTACACGCTCACGACCCCCTGGCCGTGGTCGATGTACACGGAATTGCCCGCGAAGTAGTGGTTCCCGGCAAGCACCACCTCGCCGTCCGCGCAGGCGCGGACCTCCGTGCCCTCGGGCGCGGCGATGTCCCACCCGGAGTGCGGGTTGCGGGCCTCGCCGTTGAAGAACCGCCGCAGGCCGAAAGTGCTGGAGGTGCGGCCCTGCAGGGGCTTCTCCAGCGGCAGGGAAAAGCTGCGGGCCACAGTGGTCCGGGCGAAGGCCTCGCGCACCAGGGCCTGCTCCCCGCGGTGGCGGGCCAGCTCCTCCTCGCTCAGGTGCACGTACTTGCGGGCCACGTCGAGATGCTGCTCGGCGTACTGGTTGGGCGTGCGGCGGATGGTTTGGGAGAGGGTCTGCTCGCCATCCTGAAGCACCGCCACGGCCGTGAGCTCGAACTCGTCCTCGGGCGTGCGCTCGTGCATGCCCACGCCCAGCAACGCCCAGGCC
>JBFWJM010000227.1:0-5652 GCA_050253205.1 Desulfovibrionaceae bacterium | reverse complement strand
CATGCTCGAAGGCGATTCCGCCCGCCTGCAGCAGATTCTCAGCAACCTCGTGGGCAATGCGCTCAAGTTCACGGACAGCGGCTCGGTGGAGGTCGAAGCCGCCCGCCTGCCATACGCCCGCCCCGGCATGGTCCGCGTCCTGTTCACGGTGAGCGACACGGGAATCGGCATCCGGGAGCAGGACCTGGAGCGGCTGTTCGAGTCGTTCACCCAGGCCGAGAGCAACTATCGGCGCAGGCACCAGGGCGCGGGCCTCGGCCTGGCCATCGTCAAGCGGCTGGTGGACCTCATGGGCGGTTCCATGGACCTGGAGAGCAAGCCGGGAAAGGGCAGCACGTTCCACGTGAGCCTGCCCTTCGCGGAATCCCAAAATGCCGCATGCCGCATGCCGGGGCGGCAAAAGAAGGCCCCGGCGGGTGCCGTGCGCGTCCTCCTCGCTGAAGACGACGCCGCATCCCAGTTCACCACCCTCTCCCTGCTCGACAAGCTCGGCTACGCGGCGGACGCCGTGGAGGACGGCGAGCGGGTGCTGGAACTGCTGCGCGAGAAGTCCTTCGATCTGGTGCTCATGGACGTGCAGATGCCGATCATGGACGGTGTGGAGGCCACGAGGAAAATCCGCGCCGGGGAAGCCGGGACAGGCAACGCGGCCATCCCCATCGTGGCCCTCACGGCCTATGCCATGAGCGGCGACAGGGAACGCTTCCTGGAGGCGGGCATGAACGCGTACCTGCCAAAGCCGGTGGACCTGACCGCCCTGGACGCCGTGCTGCGGCTCTACCGCCAGCGGCGTCTCCCCCCCGAACAGTAGCCGCGGGCATCACCCCCGCTCCACGCCGACCTCGTGGCGAAGCGTGCCCCTGGCCCCCGTGCCCCGGAAGGAGCCCTGAAGCGGCGCGGCCAGGGCGGGGTCGTGCGAGGCGGCCAGCACCAAGTGCCGATCCGCCACGACCAGCCCGTGGGTAGGGTCCAGGCCCATCCAGCCGCCCCCGGGCAGCCAGGCCTCGGCCCAGGCGTGCAGGTCGTGGGCGTCGCTTTCGTCATGCGAGTCGGCGTCCGGCAGATGATAGCCCGAGACGAACCGCGCCGGGATGCCCACCCGGCGGCAGCATTGCACGAAGAGCACCGCCGAGTCGCGGCAGGCTCCCTCTCCTTTGGCGCAGACGGCCTCCGGGTCGAGAATGCCGGATTCCAGGCGCACGGCCTTGCGCACGTTGGCGAATATCCAGCCGTTCAGCTCCAGAAGAAAGTCCATGGCCCCGCAACGCCCCTCCCCGGCCCCCCCCGGGGAAACCCGCCCGGCCAGATCCAGTGCCAGGGCCTCGGCCCGCCCGCCAGCCAGCAGCGCGCAGTCCAGGCTGGGTGCCAGGGCTGCGCGCTCGCCGGGCCCAAGCTCCGGCGGCAGGGCGCAGGCGGCGGTGTCGAGCAGAAAGCCGAAGGGATTCTCCAGCAGGGTTTCGGCCTCGACGTTCGAGCGCACCACGAGTTTCTCCGCCAGGCCGTCGAACCACGCCTGCACGAAAGGGTTGCCCTCGGCATCCACGCCCTCCCAGCGCCCGGCCGGGGCCGGATCGAGCTTGAGCTCAAAGGAACGCAGTCGCTGGCGTCGGTCCTGACGGGGAGTCAGGCGTATGGTGTGGGGTTCGAGGAAGACGGGCCGGGAAAAGATGTATTCCGTCAGGTGGCGGACGCGCAGGAGCACGGTCAGTCGGCTCCGCCCTGCCTGCCCACGCGCCGCTGCACGCGTTGCAGCTTGGCGGCGATGTTCTCCACCCACTCCGAGGGCAGCTCGTTGACCCCCTGGCGCAGAAGGTTCTGCCACCACTGGGAAATCTCCCGCAGGTCGTCCGCCTCATAGCGTTGCTCCACTATCTCGTGGCTGTGGCGCGAGTAGAGCACCACGTCCACGGGGAAATCCACGTCGGAGGCGGAGATGCGCGTGGAGTCGAAGGCCAGGCAGCCCACCTTGAGGGCGAAGTGCAACGTGTCGGAATGCTTGAGGGTGCGGTCCAGCACGGGCTTGCCGTACCCGCCCTCGCCGATGATGTGGTACGGGGTCCCCTGGCCGATCTCCACCCAGTTGCCCTCGGGGTAGATGAGGTAGAGCTTGTGCTCGGCATCGCCCACCAACTGCCCGCCCACCAGGGTGTGCAGGTTGAAGCTCAGCCCGCCCCGGGTGAGGTATTCGTTGTCCTCGTCCGCCACGCGGCGCAGCTCCTCGGCAAGGAGGTTGACCATCCGGTAGAGCTTCTGGGGGCTCTCCTCCAGCGCCTCCATGCGCTCCTCGAAGTAGGTGATCATCTTATCCCGCACGCTCCGCAGGCCGGAGGTCATGACGAAGAACGCGCCGAAGCCGTTCTGGTAGGCGGAAACCTTCCTGGCGGTGATGATCTCGTTACCGGAGGTGATGCGCGTATCGGCGATGCCGACGAGCCCCTCTTCCACGTTGATGCCAAGGCAGGATGTCATGCGCCGGAATTTCTCACTGTTCCCCGGGGGAGTCAAGCGGCGTGGAGATGGAGAAGAACGTGCTGGAGATGGCCTCGTCAACGCGGTTCATGCGCGTTTGCAGGTTGTCGGTGAACTCGTGCAGCCCGGAACCGATGATCTCGTCCACGTCGTGGAAGCTCATCTCCCCCACGAGCTGGCCGAGCACCTTTTCCGCCAGGTTGGAAAAGTGGCCCACGGAGGTGCCGGTGATCTGGTGCAGGGAGTTTCGCGCCACGGTGAGGCAGTGGAGCACGGCCCGGGGGAAGTCGTGGTCGAGCAGGAGCAGCTCCACCACCCGGCCGGGCACGATGGGCCCGTACTGGTGGCGGTAGGCCTGGAAGGCGGAGGCCGCCTTGAGCAGCGCGCTCCACTGTATCTGGTCAAGCGTGGTGTTCACGTCCTCCGCCGAGGGCAGGAGCAGGAAGTATTTCACGTCCAGCAGGCGGGAGGTCTTGTCCGCGCGCTCCAGCATGCGCCCCATGTGCGTGAAGTAGAACGCCTCGTCGCGGGTCATGGCCGCTGCGGAAACCCCGCCGATCATGAACCCGCGGCGCTTGACCTCCGAGCAGAAGGCGTAGGGGTTGACCACCACCTCCTCGGGCCGGGCGGCGGCGCGTTCCACCATGTGGTAGAAGATGTTCACCTCCTCCCACATCTCGGTGGGGATCATCTCGCGGATGGTCCGGGCGTTCTCCCTGGCCAGGCGCAGGCAGGAGCGAATGGAGTTGGCGTAGTTGGTGTCGAAGATCAGGAAGTTGAGCACGTTTTCCCTGTCCGCCCGCTCGAAGCGCTGGTGGAACCACTCGCGGTCGCCCGTGGTGGCCACCAGGGGCTCCCACTGCTCGCCGAGGTTGCCCGGCATGTCGAGGGTCAGCAGCCAGTTCACGTCCACAAGCCGGGCCAGGTTCACGGCCCGCTCCAGGTATCGGCTCATCCAGTAGACCGCGTCGGCAACGCGTGAAAGCATGGTGTTCTCTTCTTCTGCTGTCGGTTGACGGGACGGCTCCCCGAGGGCGGGGGCGCGCCTGTTCCGGTCGTCGTCTCTCCGGTGCGCCCTAGCGGGCCAGCACCCAGGTGTCCTTGCTGCCGCCGCCCTGGGAGGAGTTGACCACCAGCGAGCCCTTCTTGAGGGCCACGCGGGTCAGCCCGCCGGGGATGACGCGGATCTCGCTGCCGTAGAGCACATAGGGCCGCAGATCCACGTGCCGCCCCTCGAACCCCTTGCCCACGATCACGGGCACGCGGGAGAGGTCCACGGTGGGCTGGGCGATGTAGTTGCGGGGCCGGGCCTTGATGCGCCCGGCGAACTCCTCGCGCTGCTCCTTCGTGGAGTGCGGCCCCACGAGCATGCCATACCCGCCGGACTCGTTGGCCGCCTTGACCACCAGCTCTTCCAGATGGTCGAGCACGTAGGCGCGGTCGTCGTCCTTCCAGCAGAGGTAGGTGGGCACGTTGGGGATGATGGGGTCCTGGCCGAGGTAGTATTTGATGATCTCCGGGACGTAGGCGTAGACGACCTTGTCGTCCGCCACGCCCGTTCCCGGGGCGTTCACCAGGGTCACGTTGCCCCGGCGGTAGGCCTCCATGATGCCGGGAACGCCAAGCAGCGAATCCGGCCGGAACACCGTGGGGTCGAGGTAGTCCTCGCCCATGCGCCGATAGATCACGTCCACGGCCTTGAGCCCCTTGGTGGTGCGCATGTGCACCACGCCGTTCTCCACCACCAGATCGCGCCCCTCGACGAGCTCTATGCCCGTCTGCTGGGCGAGGTAGGAGTGCTCGTAGTACGCGGAGTTGTAGATGCCGGGGGTCAGCAGCGCGCAGACGGGGTGCGTGGTCCGGGCGGGAACCACGTCGTGCAACGTCTGGAGCAGGTGCGCGGGGTAATCCTCCACGGGCCGGACCCCGGCCTCGGCAAAGACCTGGGGGAAGGTCCGCTTGAGGATCTGGCGGTTGGCCATGACATAGGACACGCCCGAGGGCGAGCGCAGGTTGTCCTCCAGCACGTGGAACTCCCCGGCCGAGTCGCGCACGAGGTCCGTACCCGTGATGTGGCACCAGACCCCGCCCGGCGGGTTGATGCCCCGGCACTCCTCGAAGTAGCCCTCGGCGGTGAGGATCACGTCCTCGGGCACCACGCCGTCGGCGATGATGCGCTGGTCGTGGTAGATGTCGTCGATGAACAGGTTGAGCGCCTCGATGCGCTGCTTGAGCCCCGCCTCCAGGCGCACCCACTCCCCTGCCCCGATGATCCTGGGGATGATGTCGAAGGGGAATATCTTTTCCGTCCCCTCCTCGTGGCCGTAAACCGTGAACGTGATGCCGAGGTCGAAGAACGCCTGCTCGGCCGCCTCCTGACGCGCTCGCAGTTCCTCCACTTCCATGCTGACGATCTTGTCCGCCAGGAGCTTCGCCTCGGGCCGTGGCGCTCCCGGAGCCTCGAACATCTCGTCGTAGTATGTGCCCGTCTCGTAGTCCTTGAAGTCCATGTTTCCTCGCCGTGGCGGCATCTCCCCGGACTTCCCGGAGAGGTCGCTGCCGCCTCGGCAAGCAGTACACTGCTTCACATAAAAGTACAACATGTCACAATATCACCACGCTGGCAGGCATGAAATTAACAAAAAAGAGAACAAGACGCCAACTCGCCGCAATCCTCTCCCCTCGATTCCCTCCGATCTTTCTTGCAACTCCCCTGGAGGCTTGCTACCGTTTGATCGACACGCAATCGGGAACGAAAATCGCCCATGAGTACGACAACCAGGATGCATATGAAGAAAACAGCCGCAGCAGCCGCGATTCTGGCGCTCCTTCTGGCCCTTTGCGCCGCCCCGGCGCTGGCCCAGGCCGTGCGCGCCCTCTCCGCCGGGCAGCTCGTCTACGTCCCGGCCTATTCCCACACCTACCACGGCGCGGCCAACCGCCCCTTCTACCTGACCATCACCCTGAGCGTGCACAACGTGGACACCAAGCGCTCCCTGACCATCACCGAGGTGGACTACTACACCACGGACGGCAAGCTGCTGACCAGCTTCCTCAAGGCACCAGTGCACCTTGGGCCCCTGGCCACCCACGAGGTGGTCATCCGTGAAAAGGGCGAGGACGGCGGCTCCGGCGGCAACTTCATGGTCCGCTGGCACGCCGGAGAGCTCATGAACCCCCCCC
>JBFWJM010000226.1:0-5668 GCA_050253205.1 Desulfovibrionaceae bacterium | reverse complement strand
GAGATCATCCGGCTGCTGATGGACGCCGACTACCGCCGCTCCTGGCTGGAGGAGCTGCATCCCCGCGTGCGCAACGCGACCTGCCTCTTCGACCTGGACCGCGAGTACACCCTGGAGGAGATCGCGACCGTCACCCGTTCCGGCCCTGCCGGAGCCCTCGGCCTGGCCCGCAAGGGCCACCTGGGCGCAGGGGCCGACGCGGACGTGGCCATCTACCGCCTGAACGACGACAAGCGGGCCATGTTCTCCAGCCCGGCCCTGGTCATCAAGGGCGGGACCGTGGTGGTCCGGGAAGGCGAGGTGGTGCAGAGCGTCGACGGCACAACCATGCACGTGCAGCCCGAAGGCGGCGAGAGCCTGCCCGAGGACCTGGCCGACACCTTCGACGGCTACTACACCGTGAAGCTGGCCAACTACATGGTCGAGGATGAATACCTGGAAAAGCCGGAGGTTGTCCCATGCGGCTGAACAACGTTGAAATTGTGGACACCTTTGCGGAGGCCTTTCCCATGGCCGCTGCGCGGGTGACCATCACCGCGAAGAACGAACAATGGGCCGAGCAGGCCGCCCTGGCCGCCACCGGCTTCGCCACCTCGGTCATCGGCTGCGGCATCGAGGCGGACATCGAGGGCCCGAGCCCCAAGACCCCCGACGGCCGCCCCGGGCTGGACTGCCTGTTCTTCGGCATGTCGCGCGACGCGCTGGAAAAACAGCTCCTCAAGCGCATCGGCCAGGCCATCATGACCGCGCCGACCTCGGCCTGCTTTGACGGCGGGCTGGAGGAGTGCCCCGAGGAGAGCCGCAAGACGCTGAAGCTGGGAGGCAAGGTCCGCTTTTTCGGCGACGGCTTCCAGGCCAGCAAGATCATGGCGGACGAGCGCTACTGGCGCATCCCGGTCATGGAGGGAGAATTCCTGATCCAGGAGAGCTTCAGCGTGGCCGAGGGCGTGGGCGGAGGCAACTTCATGATCCTGGCGGAGTCCGAGGATGCGGCCCTGGAGGCCGCGGAGGCCGCCGTGGAGAGCATCCGCACCGTGCGCGGTGTGGCCCTGCCCTTCCCGGGGGGCATCGTGCGCAGCGGCAGCCAGGTGGGCTCGCGCTACGCGTTCCTGCCCGCCTCCACGAACATCGCCTTCTGCCCGACCATCCGCAGCCGGGTGCCGGGCACGGTGCTGCCCCCGGGGGTCAACTCCGTGCTGGAGGTGGTCCTGGACGGCCTGACCTTCGGCCAGGTGGCCGAGGCCACCCGCAAGGGCATCGAGGCCGCGTGCAGGCCCGGGGTGGTGCAGATCACCGCCGGAAACTACGGCGGCAAGCTCGGCAAGCACCACTTCCACCTCAAGGACCTGCTGGGCTGAGCGCCCGCGTCCATCACCATACCAACGCAATGGAGCTACCCATGCATACACGAGTTCACCTGACGCTGCGCGCGGCCCCGGACCTCCCGGTGGAAGCGGAGCAGCTGCTCCCCGTGAACGTCACGGGCAAGACCGGCGAGGAGATCGCCGCCCTGCCCCTCCAGGTGGGCAACCGCACCGAAACGGTCGGCGAGCACTTCGAGGTGGAGATCACCTCCGCGCCGGAACAGGCAGAGGACGACCGCCCCGATGCCCTGGCCGAATTGGTGCTGACGGGCGACCTTGCGCGCTTCAAGCGCCTGGGCGAGGCCATGACCGCCGGAACCATGCGCGTGGAGGGGTCGGTGGGTTTCCACGCCGGGGCCCTGATGCACGGCGGCGAGCTGACCATCACCGGGAACGCCGCCGACCACCTGGGCGCCATGATGACCGGAGGCACCATCAGGGTGCTCGGCAACGCCGGGCACTTCGTGGGCTCCGCCTACCGGGGGGAAACCCGGGGCATGAATGGCGGAACCATCCTCATCCACGGCAACGCGGGCAACCTCACGGGAGCGCGCATGCGCCGAGGCACCATCGCCGTGGGCGGCAAATGCGGCGACCTGGCCGGTTTCTCCATGGGAGCGGGAACCATCGTCATCGGCGGCGAGACGGGCGTCCGCGCCGGAGCCAACATGGTCCGGGGATCAGTGATTCTGCTGACCAATCCAGGAAAGATGCCCCCCACCTTCCGGTACAACCACACCGGGCAGCTGGGCTTCTGGCCGATCCTCCTCGGTGCCCTGAACAGCGGGTCGAATGGTGGGAAGCCACTCCTCGACGGGAGCGCCAATGCCGCGTTCCAGCGCTACAGCGGGGACTTCAACGAAGGGGGCCGGGGCGAAATACTGATCGCCGCATCGGCCAACTGATAGGAAACAAACCCAAGCGTCCTTCCGGGCGCGGCGGGCCGGCTCCTGGAATCTTCCTGGTGGCCGGGCCGTCGCGCCCGCCTCCCCGCCACGCTACCAGCGTGCCAGCAGGGCGGGAATGGTCTCGGGCGTCTCCCGGGTGATGAGCAGGGCGAAGAGCGCCCCGGCCATGAGGTCCGCCGTGGTGCCGGGGTTGTAGAGGCGGCTTTCGTCGCGCACCAGCGCGTCGAAGCGCTCCACTGCGGCCCTGCCCCCGGCGGTGAACACGCTCCCCGCCTCCAGCGCCTCGGCCGCGCGCCCGGAGATGGTCCTGGCCGTGGCCGGGTCCGTCTTGCGGGCGATGTCCGTATCCGGCACGGCCGCGAGAATGGTCAGGAATACGTGGACCACGGCCTGGGAGAGCGTGCGCCCCTCGTCCAGCAGCCGGACGAGGCCCGCCAGGCCCGTTTCGAAAACGAGCTCGAAGTCCGTGACGTACTGGGCGGCCAGCGTGTCGCGGTCTTTGGCCATGGCCATGCCCTCGCGCAGGGTGTAGTCGATGGCCGTGTCGCGGATATCGCCCTCCTCCACCGTGTCCAGCCCATGGGGCGCGGCCTTGAGGATGGCCGCATAGGCCAGCCGGGCGTCCTCCACGGTCAGCTCCGCGAGCACCCGGGCGACCCCCGCGCGCAGGTCCGTGGGTCCGTGCAGGGCTGCGGCACGGGCCAACGGGGCCAGCATGAGCAGGATGCCCACGTTGGTGTTCACCCCGGCCAGGGTCCTGGTGTGCTCCACGCCCTTGCCGATGATCCCGCCCACCGAGGAGGACGAGGCCGCCGCAAAGGCGGGGCCTATGGCCGCCGCGCTGGCCAGGAACTGCTCCAGGCGCAGGCCGGAGCAATCCCGCGTGCGGGTCACGTTGCCGGGCTTCTCCGCCAATACTTCAAAAAAACAGGCCAGTTGCGCGGCCCAGGATATCCATTGGTCGGAGCATCCGCCATTGGGGGCCGCTGATGGAACCGCTGATGGAACCGCCGACGGGCCCGTTGAATTCAGGGGGGTCATGACAATCTCCTTCTCGTGCACAACATGCCGATTTCGGGCCGATACATGACAGAACCCTGTCGGCCGCGTCAAGAACACGGCCTTGACGCCAAGGTCATTTCCCCCTAGGTTGCCCCCATGGACCAACGCGGGCCTTGAGCGGCCCGACGGGTTCGTGAGGTTATGCCAGGCCAACGGCCATCCCGACCTGAACGGGATGGCCGTTTTTCATTGGACGTCCCGACCGACGGAGGAAGCGCGCCCCGGCGCGCCCCGCAAGAACCCTCACCCGGCACATGCCGCAAAGGACGTCCCCCATGCTGTATCGAATCCTCATCCTCGCCGCATATATCCTGGCAGTGCTCGCCCTGGGCGTGTTCGTGCGCGAGCGCGTCCAGGACTCCCCCACCGAGTATTTCCTGGCGGGCCGCAAGCTCGGCCTGTTCGTCCTGCTCGGGTCCATGGCCGCCACGAACTTCAGCGCGTTCACGGTGTTCGGCGCTTCCGGCGCGGGCTATCTGCACGGGCTCTCGTTCTTCCCCATCATGGGCTTCGGCACAGGGTTCATGGCCCTCACCTTCTGGCTCATCGGCTCCCGGGTGAACAGGCTCGGCAAGCTCCACGGGCTGGTGACCCCGGCGGAGCTCATCCAGAACCGCTACGGCAACCGGCTGCTCTCCGGGCTCTTCGCCCTGGTCATGATCGTGTTCACCATCCCGTACCTGGCGCTCCAGCCCATGGCGGGGGGCTATGTGCTCAACCAGCTCGTGGGCCTGCCCCAGGCCTGGGGCGCAGGCATCGTGACCCTGGTCATCCTGCTCTACACCCTGCGCGGCGGCCTGCGCACCGTGGCCTGGACCGACACCCTCCAGGGGCTCATCATGGTGGTCATGCTCGTGGCGGCGCTGGTCATGGCGGCGAACCACCACGGCGGCTTCAGCCTGGCCATGGGCAAGGCCCTCCAGGCGGACCCGACGCTGTTTTCCCGCCCGGGCGGCGCTGGTGCCTTCGGCCCGGGCATCTGGCTCTCCTACATCCTGCTCTGGTTTTTCTGCGACCCCATGTTTCCGCAGCTCTTCCAGCGGTTCTACACGGCCCGGGACGAAAAATCCCTGGAGCGCAGCATGCTCCTCTACCCGCTCATCTGCACGGTGGTCTTCGCCATGCCCGTGCTGCTCGGCATCCTCGGGCGGCTGGAGTTTCCCGGCCTGGTCGGCAAGGAGGCCGACGCCATCGTCCCCATGCTCATGACCGCCATCGGCGGGGACGTCATGAGCGCGCTGGTCCTCGCTGCGGGGCTCGCCGCGCTCATGTCCACCATGGATTCGCAGCTGCTGACCCTCTCCTCCATCTTCACGAGAGACGTGTACCCCTTCCTCTCCGGCGGCAAGGCGGGCACCACGCTGGTGGGCCGCCTGTTCGTGGCCTTCCTCGCCCTGGCGGGGTACGGCCTGGCCATGAACCCTCCGGCGAGCATCCTGAGCATCGCCACCCAGACCTTCACCGGACTGGCCGTGCTCTTCCCGGCGGTGTTCTTCGGGGTCTACCTGGAGCGCCCCCGCGCCCTGCCCGCCATCGTCTCCATCCTCGCGGGGGAGGCGAGCATGCTCGCCCTCGCCGTTGCCGCGCCGGAGCTGCCCGTGCTTCCCGTGGTTCCGGTCATGGCGGTGACCATCGGCGCGTACCTGCTGTTCCACGTTATCCCAGGAGGAAGCCTCGCCTGGCTGCGCTCCACCACCTCCCCGGCATGGTGGCTGGCCTTCGGCGTGCTGTTCCTCGCGGCCTACGACTTCTGGGCCTGGGACGCACGCGGCCCGCTGTTCTGGGGGTTGCCGCTCTGGGCGTGGTACTTCGTGGGCCTCAGCGCCGCGCAGACGGGGCTCATGTGGCTCATGTGCCGCCTACGCGCCGGGAAGGCCGCCGCAAAAGAGGCGTGAGCGGCTGTGCGGGGTGCGCGGCTTGCGGTCGCTGCCATGGCCGCGCCCCTTGCGTTCAGCCGAAAAATCGAGCAATAATTCCGGTAGAATTTTCAGGCTTGATTTTTGACAGCATAATCAAGCATCTCCAGGAAGAGTGTTCCCCGCACGCGCGGGGATGATCCGACAGAGACAAGGCTGGCTCTGGCTCCGACATGGTGTTCCCCGCACGCGCGGGGATGATCCGGCGGAAATCCTCGCTGCGGCCTGGCCGAAGCGGTGTTCCCCGCACGCGCGGGGATGATCCGTCCTGCGGATTGACCTCCCCGACGATGGGTCCGTGTTCCCCGCACGCGCGGGGATGATCCGCACTTCATCTATGTCGTGCCCACGGAGGAGGACGTGTTCCCCGCACGCGCGGGGATGATCCGTTGGGGTCACGTCGAGCACCGACCCGGAC